>NZ_JAUBOJ010000022.1:0-37934 GCF_036700185.1 Microcoleus sp. BM001215392
ACAGTTGACAGTTGACAGTTGACAGTTGACAGTTGACAGTTGACAGTTGACAGTTAACTGTTAATAATTGCAGAATTAATTCAAAAAATTGTTTGACGCGCAAATTATGGCCGTAAGGTGCGCATTGCGCACCCTACATACTATGACACAAAAAATGGTTTGACGCGTGAATTATGACGGCTATGCAGCATAGTAAAAAATTGGTATAACAGTCAGCAGTCAACAGTCAACAGTCAACAGTTAACAGTCAACAGTCAGCAGTCCACCAAACCATGAAAATTCGCGACGCAGTAGAAAGCGATTTGCCAGCAATTGTCCAAATATACAACGCAGCAATACCTGGGAGAATGGCGACAGCCGACTTAAAACCAATCTCAGTAGAAAGTCGCCTCACGTGGTACGAAGAACATTCCCCCAATTCCTTACCGATTTGGGTAATGGAATCAGAACAAAATATCGTTGGCTGGCTGAGTTTTCAGCTTTTCTACGGACGCGCCGCTTATCAGCATACGGCAGAAATTAGCATTTACGTCGCGCCCGATCGCCAACGCTGCGGAATCGGACAAAAATTATTGCAATCGGCAATTGCGCGGAGTCCAGAATTGAGACTGAAAACCCTGATGGGCATAATTTTTGCTCACAATCAGCCGAGTTTAACGTTATTCGAGAAATTTGGGTTTCAGCAGTGGGGATATCTGCCGCAAGTCGCGGAACTTGATGGCGTGGAAAGAGATGTGATAATTCTGGGTTTGCGTTGTGTGTAGGGACACCGCAATGCTTTTTATCGTGTTAACTTAAGATTAAAAAACCTTTGTACCTCTTGCTTATATCCGAGGCCTGATCCCCCTAAATCCCCCTTAAGAAGGGGGACTTTGAATGCTCTTTCTTGTCCTCCCGATTATCGCGAAGACTTTGAACACTCTTGTCCCCCCCTTCTTAAGGGGGGTTAGGGGGGATCGAGACTTGGCGTAGAAGCGAGATTTTCAAGGATGTGATGTTTGCTCAATCTGCTAAAATTGTAATTTCATCAAGAGATGCGATCGCCACATCAGCTTTTTCCAAATGACTAACCCGGGCATTTCCCCAGCAAATCCCGATACAGCCAGCCGCGCCCGCATTTTTTCCCATCTGAATATCGCCCGCCGAATCTCCCACCATCAAAGTTGCGGCGGGTTCCACTCCAAGTTTTTCGCAAGCTTGCAAAAACAATCTCGGGTCGGGTTTGTGAAGCGTTGAATCGACTCCCATTTCTAACTGAATGTAGTCGGCTAATGCGTGGTGTTTCACAAATCTCTGCACCGCAGCAGTCGTAGCCGCCGAAAGAATTCCCAGTTTTAAACCCGCTTCCGAAAGAGATTTCAACACTTCCAAACTGCCGACAAATAAAGGAGAAGTCGCATTATTTTTAAACATTTCGTCTGCTTCGTCAAAAGCGCGGCGCGCAATAGTTAAAGATTCCAGCCATGCCCTGCCGGTTTCGGCGATGTATCCCGCTGCAACAATTTCGTTTTCCCGGCGACTACCGACGGCTAGCAATCCCGTGGGATCGAGGCTGCTACCTTCGATACCGAAAGCCATTTGTAAAGGCTCTCCAACGCCGGGAATTTGAGCGTCTGCGAGGCGAGCTCGTTTCATCCCCAAAAGTCTCAAAAACTGCTGAGAATCCTCTAGAGTACCGTCTTTATCAAAGATTACGGCTTGGATATTAGAGAAGGTAATGCCCCGACATTTAATACTTACCAAGAATCATAACTCCCGAATTTTTATATTTTTTTCTATCTTCTCATGTTGCGCTATTTTTGGCAATTTTTTTTAGAGCGGACGCCGGTTGAAACCGCCAGAAAGTCAAACGATGTCCGAGCTCAGAGGGACTGAAGAAAATAAGGTAATTTTAACCGGCATTCTTCAACCCGCGGAGGCGGGTTTTGTTTGTATAGACGCGGTTTCAACCGCCGAGTCTTATCTCCCAAATATTTAAAATCGTCCCGCTAAATTGGCAACAATTAATGCTAATTGATCGGGCTTCACAGGCTTGGCAATATGCTTTTGGAAACCAGCTTCGATCGCCCTTTGCCGCTCTTTATCGCTCGCATATGCAGTCAGCGCAATGGCTGGGATTGCTCCTCCGGCTTCCGCAGCAAGGTTTCGGACTTCTCGAATTAAGAAATATCCATCTTCCTCCGGCATTCCGATATCCGAGATCAGCACGTCGTATCTGCCGGGATTCTCAGTCATAGCAGCGATCGCACTTCTGGCAGATGCCACCGTCAAAACCTCGGCCCCATAGCTTTCGAGCACAAATTTTAATATCTCCCGAGTATCGATCCGATCGTCCACCGCTAGGATGTGCAAACCTTCGAGAGATGGGACGATATCGCTGGAATGGTTTACAGTCGCCATCAAAACAGTTGTTGGCTTTAAATCGATCGCCGATATCGACTCTGGAGGTAGCGATCGCAACGGCAACCTCAGAGTCATTGTAGTTCCTTGTCCCTCACCCGGACTATCCGCTTGCACCGTTCCTCCGTGCAATTCTACCAGATGGCGCACGATCGACAAACCCAATCCCAGCCCTTGATTCGCCTTAGTGCTGCTGGAATCGCCTTGATGGAAACGATCGAAAACATACGGCAACATTTCTGCCCGAATCCCTTTTCCCGTGTCGCTGACTCGAAGTTGAGCGCGATCGTCGATCGCCTCTAAGACAATTTCCATCCGTCCGCCCGCTGGAGTAAACTTAATGGCATTAGATAACAGATTCCACACAACCTGCTGCAAGCGACCAGCATCGCCTAAAACAGTCGCAGAACTGCACTGCGAAAGAATTTGAATGTTTTTGGCATCCGCTGATAATTGCACCCCGTCGATCGCATTTTGCACCACCACAACCAGATCCACCGGACTGCGATCGAGAGCGAGTTTGCCACTGGTAATCCGCGAAATATCCAGGATATCTTCGATTAACTGAGCTTGGGCGATCGCGCTGTGCTCAATTACATCTATGGCGCGATTAGTGGTTGCTTCATTCAAGTTACCCGATTGCAGCAGTTGCGCCCATGCCAGGATCGGAGTCAGGGGATTGCGGAGCTCGTGGGAGAGATTCGCCAAAAACTCATCTTTGACGCGGTTGGCGGTTTCTGCTTGTTGGCGGGCCAACTGTTCCTGCTGCAATAACTGCGATCGCTCTTTTTCCAACTGTCTGCGATCGGTGATATCCTCGATCGACAACAAAATCATTAAAGCTTGGTCTTCGCGTTCAAGTTTACAAGCATTTAGCAGCATAGTGTTCTGCCCAATCTGCTCAAATACGTGTTCTAACTCAAAGTTGTGAAGCTGAACATCACTCACCAGAATCTCTGCCAATATCGATCGCAGTTTCGGGATATTCCATTGTCCATTTCCTAATTCAAACAGCGAAATCTTCGATGTTTCTGGGGATGAAACTTGAAACGTTTCATAGAACGATCGATTGGCTGTGTTCACTTGTAGATCGGCATCCAGCACGACTAAAGGCGTTTGCACAGTTTCGACGATGGTTTCAGCATAATTTAGGGCCAAATCTAAGGTTTTGGCAGTGCGTTTGAGATCGTCAATATCGATCCAAACCACGATCGCACCGTCAATCAGATTTTCCATCGTCCGATAAGGACGAATGCGGAGGTTGTACCAATGTCCCGCTAGAGTTTTGACTTCTTGTTCTTTCGTTTGGAGAGTATCAATTACCTCCAAAATCATCGCTGACAAATCTGGAACATCCAGACTGGAGCGAATATCGCTAAAAGGTCGTCCAATATCTGTCGGAATCAGATTAAAAAGTTGCTGAGCCATTGGCGTAAAGCGTCGAATCTTTAAATCGTTTGCCAGCATTAAAATCGGGATATTGATACTGCCAAGCAAATTTATTAAGTCGTTATTGACCTGGTGTTGTTCAAGATTTCGACTGCGAAGTTCCTCGTTCGTGGTGATCAGTTCCTCGTTGGTGGCTTGAATCTCTTCTTTGGCAGTTTCTAGTTCCTCGTTGGTGCTTTGCAACTCCTCGTTGCTCGATAGGATTTCTTCGTTGGCAACTTTGAGGTCTTGGTTGAGACTTTCCTGCTCCTGAATCACCGCTTGCAGTTGCGCTTGAGCCGCAGTTTTTTCTTGGTGAGCGGTAGCAATTGCCTGCCTGAGCCGATCGATTTCACGCTCTAAATCACCTTGCTCGTAACTTTGAGAAGTAACAGTGTTGAGGTCAATCGCCGTGGGTGAAGCTTCTTCAAACAGCACCAAAAAGTAGCGTTCTTGGGCTGTTTGTGGCTCGAAGGGAATCACCTCAAAATTGACGGTACTCGATCGTCCGCCCGATTCAACAAATACCCTTTCTTTCCTAACGGTCACGTTTTGCGTTTGTGCCTGATAAATCGCCGTGCGAAGCTCAACAAGCAATCCGGGCCTTACCATTTTTAGCAAGTTTAAGTCCGCCCTCCCGGCTGCGACTCTCAAGTAAAAATCGATGTCTCCCCGCACTTGCAGAATTTTCATTTCCTCGTTGACAAGCACGCTGGCTGGGGCATAGCGATTCAAAATCAGTCGGTCAGTTTCTCGCTCTAAGTCAAAGCTATCTATTAAATTTTCTGCGTTCATTCCCTGTTGTTGAGCAGCTTTAGCGATCGGATAGGAACTCGGTGTAAACCAAAAAGTGGGACGAGTCCCCGTCAACTTTTTTGCATAAATTTTAGACCTTTTATCCACTACAGTAAATAATGATGAAAAATTGCCGGTACTCTCGGAAGTACCTAACAGGAGAAAGCCTGCTGGATTAAGACTGTAATGAAAAATCGGCATCACTTTTTTTTGCAGTGATTCTCCGAAGTAGATCAGCACATTGCGACAGCTAACTAAATCGAGATTGGAAAAAGGCGGGTCGCTACCTAAGTCTTGTCGGGCAAATACACACAGTTCGCGGACTGCTTTGCTGATTCTATAACCACCTCCTTCGACGCGAATAAAGAAGCGAGTACGTCGTTTTGCTGAAACATCTACCATCTGGTTTTCTGAGTAGAAGCCAGACCTCGCTTTGCCGATCGCCTGTTCGCCAATGTCAGTGGCAAAAATCTGGATCGGGGGCTGGATAATTTGATCGCTCAAAAACTCTAACAAACAAATGGCGATCGAATAAACTTCTTCACCTGTAGAACATCCCGCCACCCAAATCCGAATGGGAGCATTTGCTGATTTGTTTTGAGTAATCGCGGGGAAAACCAGCTCTTTTAACTTTTCAAAGGATTCGGAATCGCGGAAGAAACTGGTAACGTGGATCAGGATTTCTTCATACAAAGCTGTGACTTCAGCCGAATTTTGGATCAGGTGTGCGGCGTAATCATCCAAGCTCTCCAGCTTGTACAATACCATCCGCCGCTGGATGCGTCGAGCGATCGTGGTGCGTTTGTAGTGGGTAAAATCAACGCCTGCGGTCGATTTTAGCAGCGCAAAAATAGTTGTCAGGGCATCTCCCTGTTCGGGCGATTCCTCAACTTTTCTCAGGAGAAGCGACGAAGTGAGAAGGGGACTGCGACTATAGTTTGCCAGTTCCTCGGCAATTTTTTCCGGCGGCATAACAAAATCGACATTCCCTGTAGCAACAGCGGTATTCGGCATACTATCGAATTTTGCCGTGTCTTGACATTGAGCAAAAGTCATGCCTCCGGCTGCTTTGATTGCCTTGAGCCCCAGCGAACCGTCTCCGTCTCCCCCGGATAAAACTACGGCGATTGCTTTGTGTCCGCGATCGATCGCCAATGAGGTAAAAAACGCATCTCCCGGCATATATTTGCCATAAATTTTCTCGCGGGGTGTGAGTTTCAGCACCCCGGACGCGAGTGTCATCTTAGTGTTGGGGGGAATGATATATACCTGATTGGGTTCTACAGTCGTCCCGTCAAGCACCTGACTGACGGGCATTTCTGTCTTTGTGGCCAGGATTTCGCGCAGCAGGCTTTTGTGATCGGGGGCTAAATGCTGAATCAGCACAAAAGCCATGCCCGTATCGGCGGGTAAGTGGCCCAGAAACTCTGTGAATGCTTCCAACCCTCCCGCTGAGGCGACAATCCCAACGATCGGAAACGGGGCTTCAACGGTGTTTTGCTCTTCCTCGTCCATCGCGGGTAGTGCGCTCGATTCGGGTGTGTTTTCCAGATCGGACTGATTAGCAGTCATGGAATTCTCCGCGATACTGTGAATTACTCCCGCATTCATGGCGGGGAGGATGTCAAGCAGTCAAGTTCAATACCATAGTTATTTAGTATTTAAGACTTAACAACATAATCTCTTAATAATAGCCGATTGCCGAAGCAAAGACTAAGGAATCACAGAGGAGACGGCACCGTGCTCATAGGTGTCAACTTAAGGTACAACTCATAGTCCGGCAAGGGTTGAAACCCCGCTTAGGACTACCCTACAAATTTTCCCAATCCCTTTTGTCAACGGAAAGGATTTCAATCGATCTTCTGTCATTTTCAGCTACGCTGAAAATGACAGAAGATCGATCGGCTGATATTTATTCTTTTTTTATAAGAAATTAATTTAAAAAAAAGAGGGTGTTCCCTCCTTAATTAATAACAGTGATTGCGATATTATTCGACAGTCGCCGGAGGTATTTCTGCCGATACCTCTAATGTAGCTTCGGGTGTAGCTTCCGTGACTGGTTCGGATGTAGCTTCCGTGACTGGTTCGGATGTAGCTTCGGGTGTAGCTTCCGTGACTGGTTCGGGTGTTTCTTCCGTGACTGGTTCGGGTGTTTCTTCCGTTACTGCTGCGGTTGTTTCTTCCGTTACTGCTGCGGTTGTTTCTTCCGGCAAATCTTCTTCCATTGCTGAGGGTACATCTTCGAGTATTTCATCGGAGAGTTCATCAGAATCAGTTGCATCTACAGGAACTTCAATCCCAGCTTTAGCCTGCTTTTGAGCTAGCATTTTTTCGCGGAACTTAGCAGCCATTTCCTCAGCTTTCTCGTACACCAATTCACGATTTTTGACCATCGCTCCAGGCTCCGGTTCCAACTGTTTGGTGGAGAGAGAAATCCGGCCTCTCTCAGCATCCAAGTCAATAATCATCACCTTCACTTCGTCGTTGACATTGAAGACGCTATGAGGCGTGTCGATGTGATCGTGCGAAATTTCCGAGATGTGCAGCAAGCCGCTGACGCCGCCGATGTCGATAAAAGCACCGTAGGGCTTGATACCGCGTACTGTACCGATGACCACTTCCCCAACTTCGAGGCGGTTCATCTTCCGCTCGACTAAGGCGCGACGGTGGCTTAATACTAGGCGGTTGCGGTCTTCGTCTACCTCTAAGAATTTTAATGGCAATTCTTCGGCGACTAATTCTTCCTTCGGTTTGCGGGTGCTGATGTGAGAACCGGGAATAAAGCCTCGCAATCCTTCAATTCTGACGAGTGCGCCGCCGCGGTTGGTGGCAAATACTTGCGATCGCACCGTAGCATCTTCCGCTTGCAGTTGTCGCACTCTTTCCCAAGCCCGCATATACTCGATGCGCCGGATGGACAGGGTTAATTGTCCGTCTTCGTTTTCATCGGTGAGGATGAAAAATTCTCTGGTTTCGTTTGATTGCAATACCTCTTCAGGGCTTTCGACTCGATTGATCGACATTTCCTGAATGGGAATGTACGCTGCTGTTTTAGCACCGATATCAATCAGAGCACCCCTCGGTTCTATACTAAAAACTGTACCCGCTACTACATCGCCGGGGCTAAAGTGATAGTCATATTTGTCTAGTAGGGCTGCAAAATCCTCGTGAGTAAAGCCGATGTCTTTGACTGTGGTTTTGAGATTGACCATGCGAATAGTTTCCTAGGATTTCTCTCCTTCATGTTTTTCGTTTGTGCCGGCAGATATTAGAGATTTTGGTGAAAAAGCGGTTAACTTTTTTCAAAATATTTTACGAAAGTCAGTTTTTGCTAACTTTTGCTCTTTTGCTGGGTACACGCCAGCGCTTGCCATTACTGTTACCCTAAACTCTGCGTTAAAACGTTTAATTTTAACATTCCGAGTCAAGTAGACTATTTTGACATACTCACCGCACTTTTAGGGCGGTGATTCTTGACGTTTCACAGGGTGATGCTACAGTCGTAGTCTTACTCTCCCTCCACGTCCATTTATAGTCGTGGCCATGCCTTATCCCGACTTCTTAAATAGTATAGCAGCAGAAAGCCGTCCTAAAAGGACGGGGTTTTAGACCCTATTTTTCCGATTAATTTGAGCGAGCTTAGCTGGGAGTGGCGCAGGATGCCGGGCTTTCTCGATCGACTCCACCGACATCTGACAATTCTGGGTCAAAATCTGAGGGAGTTTCTCGCTCTTGGGCCTCTTTGGCTTGATTGAGGGGATTTTGAAGGTGATTGAGAGTATCTACAAAATCTCGGATGCCTCGAAATTGCCTGTATACCGAGGCAAAACGGACATAGGCGACTTCGCTGAGCGGGCGCAGGTGCGACAACACCAGTTCCCCAATTTCTGAGCTGGCGATTTCCCGGAGCGATCGACCTTGGAGTTGGGCTTCGATTTCTTCGGCGAGGGTTTCGAGCTGTCCGGAAGACAAGCCTGTTTTTTCGCAGGCCCGAACCAATCCTCTGACTAATTTTGACCGATCGAAAGATTCGCGCTTCCCGTCCCGCTTGATCACCGTAATCGGCACAAATTCTATGCGTTCGTAAGTTGTGAAGCGGTGCTGACAGCTCAAACATTCGCGCCGCCGACGGATGCTTTGACCTGATTCGGCTGAACGCGATTCGAGAACGCGACTATTTGTGTGTTGGCAGGAGGAACAACGCATGATTGCTAATTTTAACAGGCGTTGCCAGGAAATTGCCATTCATCTAACCGCGCGGGGTCTAATGAATGGCTGGACTAGAAAAAATACTCGGCGGCACGCAGGGCCCCGGATGCGGGTCAATTTGAGCTAGAACTACGTTCTAGACTGCTGTTTGACTACGATTGGGCCGATCTCCCTGGCGCCCCCCTTGGCTCGGGGGGAACCGGAAACTCTCTCAAAGTCCCCCGACTATCCAGGGGCGGAAATTCTTTCAAAATCCCGCTTTTTTAATGGGGATGCGAGGGGGATCGGGCCTGGGCTACAAACAAGAGATACAAAGGTTTTTAAGCCATTGTTGACAACCCTTGACCGCGGGCGTATAGCTAATTATTTGCCAATCCGAGGCGGTTCGCGAAAGGCGATCGCAAAAAATATCACGCCCAAGGCTAAAGCCAGCATCAAAATGTAAGCAACACTTTCCATGTTAAAATTTCCCTATCTTCCCTTGCCGTCTTATTTTATCTTAATTATTGCTGCTTTTCTGATTAACTAAAAAAACCCGGTTTCTTGAAGAAACCGGGTTTTTTTGCACCGGGGAACTTTCCCGGTGCCCGCGTGCCGGCGGCAAGAAACTAGAGAGATTCTTCTCTTCTGGTGGTCACGTCGCCCAGTTTTTGGAACAAGCCCCACTCGACTTGTTCTTCCAAGTCGGCCTCAACTCCAGCAAACACGTCGCGGAAAATAGTCCGAGAACCGTGCCAGATATGGCCGAAGAAGAACAGCAAAGCAAAGCAAGCGTGTCCGAAAGTGAACCAACCGCGAGTTGAAGTGCGGAAAACCCCGTCAGACTTCAAGGTTTCGCGATCGAAGTCAAATACTTCACCCTTTTGGGCGGCGCGAGCAAACTTCTTAACATCTAGAGGATTCTTAAAGGTTTGACCGTTAAGTTCGCCACCGTAGAAGCTGACAGTAACTCCGCTTTGTTCAAAGCTATATTTTGATTCAGCACGGCGGAAGGGGATGTCAGCGCGAACGACCCCATCTTTGTCTGTCAAAATGACTGGGAAAGTTTCAAAGAAGTTGGGGAGGCGGCGTACCGACAACACCCGACCGTCGCTGTCTGTAAAGACTGGGTGGCCCAGCCAAGATTTAGCGATACCGTCGCCGTTGACCATGGCGCCAGCGCGGAACAAACCGCCTTTAGCTGGTGAGTTACCTACGTAGTCGTAGAAGGCCAATTTTTCGGGAATTTTTTCGTAAGTTTCTTGGTAGCTTTGACCGGCGGCTAAGCTAGCTTGAGCTCGACGATCGATCTCTTGTTGGAAATATCCGCCGTCCCACTGATAGCGAGTCGGGCCAAAAAGCTCGATCGGAGTTGCAGCAGAACCGTACCACATCGTACCCGCAACCACAAAAGCTGCAAAGAACACAGCAGCGATACTGCTGGAAAGTACAGTTTCGATGTTACCCATCCGCAGGGCTTTGTAAAGACGTTCCGGCGGCCGCACTGTCAAGTGGAACAAACCGGCAATTACGCCGACTACGCCCGCTGCAATGTGGTGAGCCACGATGCCTCCCGGATTGAACGGATCGAAGCCCTCAGGGCCCCAAGCAGGTGCCACTGGTTGGACGTGACCGGTCAAGCCGTAGGGGTCGGAAACCCACATTCCCGGGCCGAAGAGTCCCGAAAGGTGGAATGCACCGAAGCCAAAGCAGAGCAAGCCGGAAAGGAACAAGTGAATGCCAAACATTTTTGGCAAGTCGAGGGCTGGTTCGCCAGTGCGAGGATCTCTGAAGAGTTCCAAATCCCAGAATACCCAGTGCCATACTGCTGCTAAGAACAGCAAACCAGAGAGGATGATGTGAGCGATCGCTACGCCTTCAAAAGACCAGAAGCCAGGATCGACGTTACCTTCGCCGGTGATGCTCCAACCGCCCCAAGAACCTGTGACTCCCAAACGAGTCATGAACGGTAGGACGAACATCCCTTGGCGCCACATCGGGTTCAGAATTGGGTCTGTGGGATCGAAAACAGCTAGTTCGTAAAGGGCCATCGAGCCGGCCCAACCTGCCACGAGGGCAGTGTGCATTAAGTGTACAGAAATCAATCGGCCTGGGTCATTTAAGACGACTGTGTGTACGCGATACCAGGGTAGTCCCATTGACTGCGGTTCTCCAAGGTGTAAGTGATGATGTCTATTTTGACGGAAAAATCAGATTCTGATTGCCGTGCAGTTACCTGCGGGCTTTAAATTCTGCGTTTTGCCGAATCCTTTCTACCCTCACAGGGGTGGAGGCATAAAAATGAAAGTTATTTAAAGAAGTGTATCGAGTGTTAGAACCGATTGCAATATGTTCGGCCTTACATTAATTGTGGGTGTTCGATTTCGCAGCGGGTGGCGATCGTCCCAAGGCGTTCGAGGACTTGCTCGGCATCGATCAGTCTGGTAAGGGTGACGCTGCCGATATTTTTTGCCGGATCTGCCGGGTCGGCGGGGACACAGGGTTTGACTTCTACCATGAGCACGGCGTCTTCTACGCGGTAGAGCCACATTTTTTCGTGGCGATCGCAAAGACAGAGGTTGAGCTGTTGGATGTCCGGCTGGCGCCTCCAGCCAGCTAGTGTCCACTCACCACCAACTCCCCACACGCGACCGACTTTCCAGCCGTCGGATAAGAAAAAATATTTCATAAAAAAACTCGGTAAGTGGGAAACGAGCGAGTCTTCAAACCTGAGAGGGAAACTCCAAGAGCGATTTCAATCGCCTTGAATCTTTCCCCCTTGCGGGGTTGGAGGGGTCTGGTCAGAATAGCTTCCAATTTCTTACAAGCGAGCGTGGCTTGAGCCTCGGAGTTCCTGACTTGCTGTGTGCGCTTGTTAATTATCAGAATACTGGGTTGAAAACCCCGTCCTTACAGGACGGCTTTAATTGTAAACTTTCATTGCAACGCCACATAGATTTGTGCTGGAGAAAGTAGCATAAGGTGGGAGGTCTAGCTATGCTAGTTTTTGAGTTCAAAGCTTACGGAAAATCGAGTCAGTTTGCAGCAGTAGACGAAGCAATTCGTACAGCACAATTTGTCCGCAATAGCTGTTTGCGCTATTGGATGGACAACCCAAAAGTTAACAAATACGACTTGAACAAATACTGCGCTGTCTTAGCGAGCCAATTCTCTTTTGCTGACGAACTCAATTCCCAAGCCAGGCAAGCTAGCGCTGAACGAGCTTGGTCTGCTATCTCTCGATTTTACGAAAACTGCAAGAAAAAAACTCCTGGCCTAAAAGGATACCCGCAGTTTCAGAAAGATTGCCGTTCGGTTGAGTATAAATCGACTGGGTGGAAGCTCTCATTCGATCGAAAGTCAATTTCTTTTACTGATAAAAAAGGAATCGGACGACTGAAGTTAAAAGGAACGCGGGATTTACACTTTTACCAAATAGATCAAATCAAAAGAGTAAGATTGGTAAAGCGTGCGGATGGTGTTTACGTTCAATTCTGTATTGATGTTGTCCGAAAAGAAAATACAGAGCCTTCGGGAAAGACGCTCGGCTTAGACGTAGGTCTCAAGGAATATTACACTGACTCCAACTCAGTAACGGTTCAAAATCCCAGATTCCTCAGAATTGGTGAGAATGTTCTCAAGCGTTCCCAAAGAAGAGTTTCTCGGAAAGTAAAAGGCTCAAAGAATCGAGGCAAAGCCAGACGAATTCTGGGCAAGCGCCACCTCAAAATAAGCAGGCAGCGTAAAGACCACGCAATTAAACTTGCACGGTGCGTAATCTCATCAAACGATGTAGTGGCTTACGAAGATTTGAGGATTAAGAATATGGCGAAGAATCACTGTCTGTCAAAGTCAATTAACGACGCATCTTGGTATCAGTTTCGCATCTGGCTGGAATACTTCGGTAAAGTATTCCAGAGAGTGACGGTGGCGGTAAATCCGCAATACACTAGCCAAGAATGTTCTAGTTGCGGTGCGATTGTGAAGAAAACACTATCGACTAGAACCCACATTTGCAGGTGTGGGTGTAGATTGGATAGAGATTTTAACGCAGCTAGAAACATCCTGAGTCGGGGATTGGGTACGGTGGGGCAC
Organism: Microcoleus sp. BM001215392; assembly: GCF_036700185.1. NCBI lineage: Bacteria > Bacillati > Cyanobacteriota > Cyanophyceae > Oscillatoriales > Microcoleaceae > Microcoleus > Microcoleus sp. BM001215392. The sequence continues at coordinate 12,907 of NZ_JAUBOJ010000022.1, forward strand.
ACCGGAACCTTTGCATTAAATGCAAGCAACGCTTTGGGAGAATCAACCTCTACTGGTGGTGGAGAAATCCTCCCCCAGCAAGTTGACTCTATGAACAAAGAATCCTCGTCCTTTTAGGACGGGGAGTGTCAATTTTTGTTATAGCAGAAGGAATGAGGAATAAGTCTTGTAGGCTTTTGGCCCGATCGCACCGACACTACAAACTCAACTAATGCTCGATCGCAACAGTCTCCGGCCCGCAAGTTACTGGTTGTAAAGGAATCTTGACAACAAACTCTGTGCCTTTCCCGGGAGCAGAGATACAACTAATTTCACCGCCATGTTGTTCGACAACAATTTGATGACTGATCGATAAACCCAATCCCGTGCCGCTCCCGACAGGTTTTGTGCTAAAAAACGGGTCAAACATTTTTTTCTGCACTTCTTCGCTCATCCCCATACCGTTGTCAGCAATCCGGATCACCGCGAATCGATCGACCAGAGTCTGGGGAGCAATTGCCATTGAATGCTGAGTATCAGTTTTTGCCTCTACGCCTTTGTTACACCTGCTGGATTCTGCTGTTTCCAGCTCAGTCTGAATCACAATTTTCGGATAAGGTTGAGTTTCTAGGGCGTCAATGGCATTGTTGAGCAAACTGGCAAATACCTGATTCAACTGACTGCTGTAACACGCAACTGGTGGCAGGTTGCCGTAGTTTTTAATCAGTTCAATCTCTTGACCAGCAATGCTGCCCTTGCGGCTTTTGGTAATACCTTTGCCGCGGGTAACGTCCATCACAAATTGCAGCGTTCGATCGGCAACTTGATTGATGTTTACTTGTTTAATGCCTACTTCATCAAGTTTTGCAAACAACTTTAATGAGTCAACAATCTGTTGGATGCGCGATGCTCCCGATTCAATTGATTGCATCAGCCGCGACCAATCTTTTTGGATGAAATCTAAATCTAAATCCTGAGCTACTTGTTGTATTTCTGCTCCTGGATCGGGATATTTGGCTTGGTAAAGTGTCAGGAGATTGTTGAGGTCTTGGAAATAGTGGCGAGCGGGATTGATATTGCCCAAAATAAAACTATTGGGATTGTTAATTTCGTGGGCAACTCCTGCCACCATTCGCCCGAGACTAAACATTTTTTCGGTTTGGATCAGTTGGGCTTGGGTGCGTTTTAAGTCGTTTAATGTTAATTCTAATTGAGCAGATTTTTCTCGTTCCCGCAGTTCGCTGTTTCGCAGTTCAATTTCGGCTTGTTTGACAGCGGTGATATCGCGGCCCACGGTCAAGACGGATGCAATTGTCCGATCGCGCCCAAATTCAGGAACCGCACAAACTTGATAGAATTTTCTGCCAAACTTGGTGAGACAGTTAAACTCAAAGCAATGTTCGGTGCCGTTAGCGAACACGGCGGACACATTTGTTTCAAACACCTCGGCCACTTCTGCGGGCATTTCTAATTGTCGGTAGGTTTTACCTCGGAAGATTTCGGCGGGGATTTCTGTGACTGATGCGACTGCTGGATTGACGTAAAGGTGGCGCAGTTTGCTGTCAAATCTGGCAATGATATCTGGGGAATTTTCCGCTAAAGCCCTGAATTCTTGTTCCCGGCGGTATAACGTTTCTTGAGCCCGCTTTTGCTCGGTAATGTCGTAAGTCATCATCAGAATGCAGTTGGTGTCACCAATGCTAATAATTTCTGCTGATATGAGGACAAATTTGATTTGGTCGAACTTGGTACGAAACTGGAATTCTTGTTTGTAAATAGCGCCGGATATGTGCAAAAGTTGGCAGAAACGATCGCGATCGCCCAAATTTTCCCATAAATTGATTTGGCGATCGGTTTTTCCCAAGATTTCTTCGGGAAAATAGCCAGTGAGGTTGCAAAAGCTCTGGTTGACTTCCATCAAGTAGCCCTCTTCCAAGGTGGCGATTGTCATGGCGGCGGGGCTGCTGCGAAAAGAAGAGGCAAATTTTTCTTCGGAAAAGCGCAGCGCTAACTCGGCTAACTGGCGCGATCGCACTTCCGCTCGCAGCAGCGTATTTTGTTGTTCTAATTGTTTGGTGAGGTTGCGCAGTTGCAGGTGCACGTTGATCCGGGCGATCGCCTCTTCGTATTGCAGCGGTTTGGTGATGTAGTCTACTGCGCCCAAAGTCAAGCCTTTAACTTTATCTCCCATCTCTGCAAGCGCACTCATAAAAATAATCGGAATGTCTTTAACTTGTTCTAAAGCTTTCAGGCGGCGGCAAGTTTCAAATCCGTCTATTCCCGGCATCATAATATCTAGCAAAATCAAATCTGGCAAAATTTTCTCAACTCTGTGCAGGGCTTTTTCTCCTGTCGTCGCGACAAAAATCTCAAAGCCGTATTCCACCAAAAAATAAGAAAGAATATTAATATTATCCGGTTGGTCGTCTACGATTAATACTTTGCTTTTCGTTTGAGAGTGCATATTTTTTTTAAGTTGAGTTAAAATGTAATTAACAGCCACTAAGCTGACCTGAGGTACTCGCTCTCAATCGGAAAGCCGAAATGTTGCCTCGCTCTTACCCTTTGCCAGTTTTGCGTGTTAATTCTTACAATCAAAGTGTGTGTGACAGAGGGAAGCAATATCTCGATTATATAATACTATTTATCTTAAAAATTTGCTTGAGGTTCATATTGAATTTAGAATCGGGACAAGTAAGAACCAACAATAAATTAATACACCCCCTGGTAGAGAGCGTTCCTAATTTAACATTGAATTAAGTGAATTTACTGATAAAAAACCGAGTTGCTGGCTGGGTTGAGCAAAAAATATTTTCTTTGATTGCGAACTAAAAATGCGAGTGAAGTGCCAGAAATGGCGATCGCGGCCCATTGCAGTGCTGGCGTTGCAGTTGCGATCGCTTACATATTTTCCCGTCATTTTGGGAATATTTGTAGTTTAATCTGGCTCGCTATGAACAAATACGCTTGGCTCAACAGTTTTTTGTCTGAAGAGAACGTCCGCACGAAGCAAATTGTTTTATAGACTGAACAGTCTTAAGCCAAGCATATTGCATCATAGCTATTTTTCCGGTAATTACGTTTAATGATTGAGATAGCTCGTTGCTAAATCAGATTGTCAGGACTCTGACTCGAAACATCAAACAAATTTTATCCGCCCGGATTGAAGCAAGGCTCAATTAATTTAACGATCGCCTCATCGTCGTAGCGATCGACTAAATGCCAAATTTTCCGAGCAAATACGGCGTAGGCGGGATTTAGCTCTTGCAGTCGCTGCGCTTCGCGTTTAACCTGCTCGAAATTACCGATTTGAGCGCCTTGGTACAAACCGAGCAACTCTTCGCCAGGAGGCATTTCTAGGTGTTCGGAGCCGATCGCCAATTCAGCCACAGCACGCGCGGCGCAGCTATTTTCTCGGGAATCTCCCGCAGCCTCAAAAATCCAAGTCAGTCCCAGATAATTTTGTATTTTAGCCAAAAAATCGTCGATTTGAAAAAATTTACTGATAAAATCGTTATAACCTATTTCCTGTTGCTTTTCCAACTCCAACTCGAACAGCCCGCTAGTAGCAATCAAGATGGGCGTCTCCCGAAACATTGGCAAACGGCGCAATTGAACGCAGAGTTCAAAACCGCTGATTCCGGGCATCAACAAGTCAGCAATAATTAAATCAGGTTCCTGGGAAATCGCTATTTCTAAACCTATTTCACCAGAATCAGCCTCAATTAACACAAAACCGAGCGGCGCTAAAATATCGACTATCAAACAGCGATTTTCTGGGCTATCGTCAACAAGTAAAATTTTGCGCTGTTTGCCTTGATAACCTGTAATCAGGGGTTGTGGCTGCGGGGGCGAAACTGATTCGATCGAATCGGCGATCGGCAATTCAATTTCAAACCAAAACGTACTCCCAACGCCCCAAGAACTTTCGACTTTGAGTTCGCTTCCCATCAACGAAACTAAGGTTTGGGCGATGTTTAATCCCAAACCCGTACCTTCTGTTTTCTGCCCCAAATCGCCCGCTTGTTCAAAAGGCAAAAATATCCTTTCTATGGCATCGCTAGCAATTCCAAGGCCTGTATCTTTAACTTGAAATCTAATTTTCACAATTGAGAAGTCGGGACTTGCATTAAATGCAAAATTCGGTTTGCAGGCTGGATTTAATCTGCCTAAAACAGGTTGAATGTTCTCGATCGCTTCTACTTTGAAACTCACACTACCTCGCTCTGTAAATTTAATCGCGTTACTTAACAAATTTAGGAGAATCTGACGCAACTTTTTTTCATCTACAGACACAAAATCAGGAATATTGGCTGCTATTTGGGAAACTAAAACCAGGTTTTTTTCTTCAGCTTTGAGCTGAAATATTTTATAAATATCGCTGAGAAAAGCCGGAAAACAAACATCGTTAGCAATTAAATCGATTTTTTCAGCTTCAATTTTAGCCAAATCTAAAATATCATTAATTAAAGTCAGCAACTGAGCACCGCACTGCTGCACCATGCGAATTCGATCTTTGTTAGTGGGAGAAAAATCTGGCTGTCGGGAAAGTATTTGAGCGTAGCCGAGAATGGCATTGAGGGGAGTGCGCAACTCGTGGCTCATATTAGCTAGAAACGCATTTTTCGCAAGGGATGCGACTTCGGCGACTTCTTTTGCGCCTTGAAGTTCGGCAGTGCGATCGCTCACCTTTTGCTCTAAAGTGCGATTGTAGTCATTTAGTAACTTTTCGGCGTTTTTGCGATCGGTGATGTCTTGAAAAGCGGCGATTGCGCCGATAATGTTGCCAGCTTCATCAAACAGCGGCGTGCTCAAAACTTCTAAAGGCACTGTGCGATCGGGCAAACTAATTTCTACGTCTTCCACCCTCACCGTTTCTCCTTTGAGCGATCGGGCGACAGGCAGTTTTTTGAATTGATATAATTCCTTAGTTCCTGCCTTAAAAACTCCGGCTACTTGTGGAACTTGGCCGATGATAGCTTGTGCCAAAGTATCCATATCTACTAACTGCCTTCCGATCTGATTTAGGTAAATCAGTTTTCCGGTATTTTCATGAACTGATACTCCCACTGGCATAGCTTCGAGGATTTGTTTTACCCTGTCTTCACTCTCGGTTAAGTTAGCATTTAAAGATTGCAGCGAGTTGAAAGCAGATTGCAATTCTTCTGCCATCTTATTAAACGATTTTGCCAATTTCCCGACTTCATCATTGCGGTCAATCTCGACAGTTGTATCCCATTCATTGTTAGCTAGAGCTTTAGCGGCAGTATTTAATCGCAAAATTGGCTGGATTATCCAGTTTGCTGTGAGAATGCCGACAACAATTGCTCCGACCAAGGCGGCAGTACACAGTATAATTGTGGTGCGATTGTTGGCTTCAACTTCTACCATAAAGTCAGATTCCGGGATGACGATCGCAATCAACCAATCTAAACCGAAATTATCCCGGTAAGGTACTACCTTGAGCAGTTGCCGTTTCCCGTCAATTTCAAACTTCAGCGTTTGAATATTTTGAATTTGGGCAAAGCTGCCAAAGCGATCGGTTAAATATCGAGCTGTGGCGCGGATCGCAGCATTTGGGCTTGCCGTTGATTTTAATCGATTAAACTGCTGGTTGCTAAAAGTATAGGGATTGTCGGGGCCGGAATTGGCTACTAACAATCCGCTGCGCTCGACAATAAAAATTTTTGCCGACTTGCTAATTTTTAGGTTGTTGAGAAAAGAGCCGATTTTGGTAATATTGAGATTTACAGAAAAGACTCCCAGCAGTTCCTTTGTAATCTCATCGTAAATCGGTCGATTCGCGTTAATTGCTAAATTTATATTGTTACCCACAGTAAAAATCTTGCTCCAGGTTGATTTTCCCGCAGCTTTAGCAGCTTTGTACCACGGTCTTTTTGTGGCATCAGGTTGTCGAAAAGTTTTGTTAAGTTTAGTTCTATTACCTAGGGAATCTGGAACATACATATTAATGATGCCCTTATCCAACTCATCCGATCGCATAATCAGCTCCTGTCGGATAGTGCGATCGCTTCCCACGAAGTCTCCCTGTTTGCTACCAAAAATAATGGTTGTCGGCGATTCAAACTGTTTGAGTTGAAACAAAAGATAGCGTTCGAGTTGCGGTAAATTTTGTAAATTTATGCTTTTTTGGCGCACCGCATCCGCGTTAATGCGGTTGATTAAATGGGGTGCGGACAGATATGTATCGAGGTAATGCGTGACGCGATCGCCAATTTGTACTGTTAGCTGGTTTGCCAGATTGTCAACCGCCTTTTCGCCGTTTTTGTAGGAAAGATAGCCTACCAGCCCCACAGTCCCCACAATCTGTAGCACGAAGGGAACAATCAGTACCGCGCAGAGCGGCGTTTTTTTCAGGGTTGCAGTTAGGCGATTCCCTACGGTATAGCTACACTTCACGACCTTTTTAATTGACATCAGGATAAAACCGCAGGTAATAAGCTGCTCTACATTTAAATTGTATGGTAAAAAAAATCAAACTTTTGTGGGGAGTAAGGGTTGGGCCTCCCTGAATATACAATTTAAATGTGCGATAGCTTAGGAATGAAAATTAAATAACTTACAATCTTTATTGTGATTGTGGGATGGGCGGGAGAGCCCGTCCCACAATAAGAGAGTGTAAATTATTTAATTCGCGATAGCTTAGCTCAGGGAAGGAGTTCGCGATCGATCGACTCTTCAAAGTTGTTTGCGGTGTGCAAAATTTTGGATTAGCTGAGAGTATTTAGGCAAGTAGCTTGGGTTAGGCTGGCATCGACGGTGGCGAGGGTTAGTCCGTAATGAACGGCGGTGGCGGCAATGAATCGATCTGCGGGGTCTTGGTGTATTAGATCTAGTTGACGGCTCAGAATCGCAATTTCATTAGTGAGGATTGCTTCTTTTGTGTCGAGTTATTGTAGGCTTTTTTGAATCCATTTTTCTGGTGTGGGTTCTAGGGTTAATCTTCCTTTTTGGGGGAGTAGTAGGGTTTCCCAAATGCTAATGGGACTTAACCAAAGTTCGTTTTCTTCGTTAGCGATCGCCATTTGTAAAGTGATTGACAGGCGAGGATTCCCAAGACGATACCAGAGCCAAATGTGGGTATCTAGTAAGAGTTTCATGACAGGACATCCCAAGTTACGATGTTAGAGGTTGGCTCGATGATATCTCCGATAATTTTGCCGCTATCTTTGGCAGATCCGAAGGCTGCTCGTTTACTTTTTTTGATGGGGGAGATAATGGCAACAGGGCGATCGTTTTGGGCGATGGTGAGGGGTTCGCCTGTTTGTATGGCTTGGGTGAGTAGGGCTTGGATGGTTTCGGGAAGGTCGGAAAGGGCGATCTGTGTCATGGTGTTAGTGGGGTTAGGGCATAGGGACGTGCACATAAATATTGTTACTCGATCGACTATCACCTATAATATGCTATCTAAGGCATAATCGATACAAATGACATGGAACATTGAGTTTCAATCTGATTTTTACTCTGAGTTTACCGATAGTAGATTTACCGATCGTGTGAATAAATTAATGGAGTCCGAAACAGATGACAATTAGCCTGAAGACTATTATGGAAAATTTGCCTCCCGAACAACGAGCAATAGTCGAAAAGCGATCGGTTGAATTAATGGCTGAAGAAATGACATTGCAAGATTTACGAAAAGCGAGGAAATTCACTCAGATTCGCATGGCAAAATTATTAAATATGCGTCAAGAAAATGTCTCGCGACTCGAACGCCGTGCGGATTTGTTGGTATCTACTTTGCAAAGTTATATCGCGGCAATGGGTGGGGAGTTGTCATTTGTCGTAGAATTTAAAGATAGACCACCAGTGAAAATTACTGGATTAACATCGATGTTTGAAGAAGGAAGCTAGACTAATGAAGAGGAAGAGTTTTGATTGACGAACACCTGTTGTTTGAGTGCGATCGAGCGCGTCTTCAAAGTTGTTTGCGGTGTGCAAAATTTTGGATGAGCTGAGAGTATGAGGTTGGCTAGATGATATCTACGATAATTTTGCTGCGATCTTTGGCAGAACCGAAGGGTGCATCTCACTTTTGAGGCCTGAAGAAGCATGACCGCAGATAAGTTATTAGTTATAATCCCATATTGAACGCGGTCATGCTTCGCCCCTACAAACATATTTGCCAAAATGAGATGCACCCGAACCGAAGGCCGATCGTTTACTTTTTTTGGATGGGGGAGATAATAGCAACAGGCCGATCGTTTTGGATGAACAATCTGAGTCTTATCAAAAATGCTGAGAAAATTGCATTATACTTTTTATAACCCCGGTACTTACTCATTAATTTTCCCCCATTTCCTGAGCCAAAATTAAAACCCGTTCGTAAAGCCGATCCGAAATCCTCGTTCCCTGTGCCTGCATCTCCTCTAAAACATCCCGCACGCTTCCCAACAAACCCCGACTCTTTGCTAACAACAAAACACCCATTGTCCCAATTAACGGCAACTTTCTCGCCGCCGCTACCCGTCTCGCCGCTTTTTCATCAATCAATAATTGGGCTGCGTTCATTTCTTCTGCTAAAGCGATCGCTTCCGATTCCCCCAAGTCCAAATTAAACGACCCTTGTAAATCCTCAACCACTTGCCGATTATTGACTGTTACAACCTCTAACCAAGACAAATTTTGTACGAGTTTAGCTGCTGGATGCTGACCGACCTGGAGTTCATCAAACACCCCCTTCGGAATCACAACTTTCCCAAAAAGTAGAGGCAATAAATCTAAACGATCGACCTTAGCTAATTCACTAATAGGTGTAGTATCGGAGACAATAATCATTTAAACCCCTGCCGCTCTAACATCAACTCTGCCTGTTGCACCTCTTGACGAATTTCTTCCAAATTTTGCGAATCATCAAACATAGAAATTCCCCATTTTTTCATCATTTCGATAATTTTAAGGCGAGAAACTCCTAAAATTTTCCCCGCTCGTCCGCTTGTAATTTCTCCTACCTCTAATAACGCCATTACATAACCCTCTTTCGCTTTCTGTAAAGCCTTTTGCCGAACCTCAGCAGAAAGATGAATGCTTTCTAATTGCTCGTCTAAAATCATCAAAGTCATTTTCTAAATCTCCCAAACCTACATTTTTATTTTAGTTCCTCGAACCACATCTCCCAACATCGACATAATATCCGCCTTTCAAGATTTAATATCTCGCTCGATTGCCTCCCTAAATATTGTTACTCGATCGACTATTGTCTATAATAGACTATGCAAGGCATAATTTACTCAAATAACACCGACAAAAACACCATATTCGATCGATAACGCTCCGACTTAACCTCTCAACTGAATTATTCAATCTAAAATCTAAAATCTAAAATCGAATGACCGCACAAACACCAGTACAATTTCAAGACTGTTTCGACATCATCGTAGTAGGTGGCGGACACTCCGGCTGCGAAGCCGCCCTCGCCACATCTCGCCTCGGATGCCGCACGCTTTTACTCACCCTCAACCTCGATAAAATTGCATGGCAACCCTGCAATCCCGCTGTCGGCGGCCCGGCGAAAACTCAACTGACTAACGAAGTGGATGCGTTAGGCGGTGAAATTGGCAAAATGGCCGATCGCACTTATCTACAAAAACGCATCCTCAACTCTTCGCGAGGCCCCGCAGTGTGGGCGCTCAGAGCCCAGACAGACAAGCGGGAATATGCCGCCGTCATGAACAATATTGTCGAAAATCAAGAGAATTTGACTATCCGCGAAGCGATGGTTACAGACTTAGTTTTGGGCAAAAACGAAGAAGTAATCGGCGTTGAAACATACTTCGGCGTCGCCTTTGGATGCAAAGCCGTAATTCTGACAACTGGTACTTTTTTAGGCGGGACAATTTGGGTGGGCAATAAGTCGATGCCGGCCGGACGCGCTGGAGAATTTGCCGCCGTCGGTTTGACGGAAACTCTCAACCGTTTGGGCTTTGAAACAGGCAGGTTGAAAACAGGAACTCCGGCCAGAGTTGACAAGCGAACTCTCGATTACACTAACCTGGAACCGCAGCCGGGAGATACAGATGTTCGCTGGTTTAGTTTCGATCCAGAAGTTTGGATCGAACGCGAACAAATGCCCTGCTATTTAACTCGAACTACGCCCGAAACTCACCAGTTAATTAGAGATAATTTGCACCTTTCTCCGGTTTACGGCGGCTGGGTTGATGCGAAAGGCCCGCGCTATTGTCCGAGTATTGAAGATAAGATTGTGCGCTTTGCAGATAAGGAAAGCCACCAGATTTTTATTGAACCCGAAGGTAGGGATATTCCTGAACTTTATATCCAAGGATTTTCGACTGGTTTACCCGAAAGTTTGCAATTGCAAATGCTGCGCACTCTTCCCGGTTTGGAAAAGTGCGAGATGATGCGCCCTGCTTATGCTGTGGAGTACGATTATTTGCCTGCAACTCAGTGCTTTCCGACTCTGATGACTAAGAAGATCGAAGGGCTGTTTTGCGCGGGTCAGGTGAACGGTACGACGGGATACGAGGAGGCGGCTGCACAGGGGATTGTCGCAGGGATTAATGCAGCCCGGTTTGCAAAAAATCAGGAGATGATTGTGTTTGCCCGCGAGCAAAGTTATATCGGCACTTTGATTGATGATTTGTGCACGAAGGATTTGCGGGAACCTTACCGGATGCTGACTTCGCGATCGGAATATCGGTTGTTGTTGCGATCGGACAACGCCGACCAACGCTTGACTCCGCTTGGACGGGAAATCGGCTTAATTGACGATCGGCGCTGGGAGTTATTCGATCGCAAACAAGCTAATATTGTCGCGGAAAAAGCCCGTTTGTACTCAACTCGCGTCAAAGAACACGAAGAGGTTGGTAAAGCAATTTTTGCTGACACTCAACAAGTGATTAAAGGTTCAATAACTCTAGCTGATTTGCTGCGCCGTCCCGGTTTTCATTACGTCGATTTAGAACGCTACAATTTAGGCAATTCCAGTCTAAAATTAGCTGAGAAAGATGGTGCAGAAATCGAACTCAAATACTCCGGTTATTTGCAAAGACAGCAAAATCAAATCGATGATATTGCCAAACACGAACGCCGTCAATTACCTGCGGATTTGGATTATATGGCGATCGCAACTCTCTCGAAGGAGTCGCGGGAAAAGTTGACTAAAATTAGACCGTTGACTATTGGCCAAGCGGCGAGAATTGGCGGGGTGAATCCGGCTGATGTTAATGCTTTGTTGATTTATCTGGAAGTGCAAAACCGCAAACAGCCGGTTAGTCTGGGAAAATAATCGGATTTGATAGGCGAGCGCGCGGGACTCAGAAACCGGGTTTCTTCCTAAAATCTCGTGAGGATGTGTAAATTCTCGCAGAAACCCGGTTTCTTGGATGGTTGGGTGGCAAGCAGCGGGGCAATTGCTGGTATTTTGGTACAGTAGGATAAGGGTAGGGTGGCTAATTCCGTTGATTTTACTTTTTGAATATGACAAATTTTGAATATGACGAAAACAAAAGCCGATCCAACCTCGTTAAACACCGGATTGACTTTGTTGAAGCTCAAAAATTATGGAACGAGCCCAACCTGCTAGAAATTCCCGCCAGAACTCAGGACGAGCAAAGATTTTTAATTATTGCTAAGGTAGACAACAAGCATTGGTCAGGAGTTATCACCTACCGCGAGCAAAATATTCGGATCATATCCATTCGCAGATCACGCACAGAAGAGATTGACCTCTATGAAAGCTAAGGAATTTGACCAAAAATTTGATGAGGCGGAAGACATCACCCAGGTACTTGACTTATCCAAAGCCAAGCGTCCCCTCTCTGCTCAAAAAAGGGTCAGCATAGACCTGCCCGTTTGGATGATTGAGTTAATCGATCGAGAAGCCAGCCGTTTAGGGGTAACGCCCCAGACAATTATTCAAACCTCCCTAACGGAACATTTAGCTGTCAACAACCCCTCGTGAACGCAGCCGAAATTCGCGCCAAACTGATTAATTAACCATCAATCGCCGGAGAATTTAATTTTAGATGAATGAGCAATCGCTTAGGGAATACTACTAATTTCTACAATCATTTCTCCTTGTCGTAATCTTTCCAAGGCATCGGGTAGCGTGACGATGAGAATCTGACGCAGGTAACGATTTGTGACATTGCCACAAGTCAGCCAAATAATTTGGGGTGGCGTTCCTAGCCGACATACTAAATCAACAAAGTCGCTATCTTTTGTTATGATTACTGCATTAACAGTTCTCGCTGCCTCAAAAATCTCGATATCTTTTGAGTCCCTTAATCCAATATCTCGCAGTGCCGAAGTTTCTATACTAAAGGTATTAGTGACCCAATTGGCCAAGGTAGGAGGTAACTGAGCATCAATCCAAATATTCATGCTGTCAACCGCGTAAAATCTGTGCGTCGTGCAGCAAACAGCAAGCAGGCTTGGATGTCTTCAGGTTCCAAATCGGGGAAGTCTTCTAAAATTTCAGTGACAATGACATTTTCTGCCAACATTTCTAAAATATCGCTGACCCGAATTCTCATGCCTCGAATGCAAGGGCGACCACCGCACTGACCGGGTGTTTGGGTAATACGAGTTAACAAGTTATTCATTTTGCCTCAAGCTGTTTGATGACAGGTAAGATTCTGTTATTATACAAAAGCTGGTTGCGATCGCGACATGAGAAATCGATAAGGGCGATCGGATCGAGGTTATCTGCGATCGGCAATAGCCAATTTAAACAAGATTCGAGGACACTATGATATTCCCTGGTTGGACTGTTGCTAGAGCTATCCCAGATGAGACTCTAATAGGCTTGGCGGCTGGAAAATACCAGCTTTATGGTGGTGTGGTTCGTTGGGCGGCAGGAACTCCCAATGCAGGGCAAATTATTCGGCATCTGATTCCAGTTGGGTTGAATCCACTCAGCGCCATTCCAGGACTAGATTTTATTCCGGGAATTGTTGCCAATTTTCAACTGAATCAACTGAAGGATATGACAAAGTTCAACACCAATCAGTTAATGCAACTCTCCGGTCAAATTAACACACTTTCAGAATCAACTCAACAGATTCTTCAAATTGCCACAGGCACGGCAGTTTTATCTGGTTTAGGGCTAGTTGTCAGTTCTATCGGTTTTGTTCAATCAATAATAAATTAAATACAATTGATGGCAGATTAAAGGAAATTCAAAAAGATGTACAGGCGATTAAGTATTTTCTTGAAAGTAGTGAGCGAGCCAAACTTTTTGCTGCACTGAACGCACTACTGAAAATTGATGCAAGAACAGCTTCTGAGCATCGTCATACTATTATGCATAATTCGCGGAATACACTTGCTGAAATTAATATGCGCTACAGAGAACTTTTCTCCGAAGCAAGTACCATTGAAACTGCGATGGCGAACGAGGAGTATTTCTCACTAACTGCCCTTGCTCAAGCGCGATGCACGGCTGAACTGGGAATGCTGGACATTGCACACAAAGAAATAGAGGAAATGAATACATTCTGGCAAACTCAAGCGCACCGTATTTCAAAAGAAATTTTGGTAGGGAAGTATCCTGAACGCTTTTTGGCAACAGATTTTGTGGATGATGTATCAGTTGCAGAATTAACTCAGTGGTTAGATTTTGTTTACGATGAAAAGAAAGGTTTAGGCTGGATTGATGAGTTGAGACGCAAAATCAATGAAACGTGGTACTCCAAAGGTTGGTTCTCAGGAGGTGGGTCAGGTCTTAATCAAAACGTGGGGATTGGTCTAGAGAAAGAACAGAAAATGCTTATTCCTGCTCTGAGAAAGCTGATTGCCAGAGGTGCTGTTTTTGAGGGTTATGTTGCACAGTACGAGCTTTTGGAAGAACAGCAAATGAAGCCGTCTGAGTTTGAACATAAGTTAGCTAGCTTATCAGAATCCTCATCAGTTGATGGATATCTAATTCTAGAGCCAACAAACACAGTTCAATTAAAGGAATCAGTTTGATCGGCACCCAACTTTCCGGCGATCGCGCTCACAACACATCCTCGTCTGGTATGAGCGCGATCTTCAACCGCGTCAACGCTGTATCAATCATTTCCAAATCATAAAAACTAGAAAATCCTAAAAACTTTTTGCAAGTTTCTTGAAAGAACGCTTAAAATTATCGGATGCTTCAATCGAGAAGGGAGTTGAGCCAGTCATGCACTTCTCCTTTGCCAATACGATTTAAGGGTTCCGAAGCAAACGCATTATTCACAGTTTCAGACATTGCTAGTTCGTATGCAGGCCGATCGCGTTCAATGCGATCGAGCTTTTGATAACCTAATTCTTTCATGTCATTCAGCAGAATTGGCTCCGTTGAACTTGCTTGAGGTGGTAAACCTTTACGAGCTTTCTTCCAAGGGAATTCTCCGTGAGTCATCTCACTCAGTCGATAAGCATGGTAGCCACCGAAGTATTCCCAAATTTCTTCTAAAAGTTCCTTCTTCTGGGGCAGAAGCTGCAACAAGGATTCTTGCTGAGGAATTGGTAGTTGTTTGGCCTCAAACTCACTGTAGAACTTATACGCAGGAGGACAAACTGGGCCGTAGCGCCATGCTTGGATTTCGGCTTCAAATAATGGTTCATTGTAGAGCGCCAAATGCAAGCTCTGAGCGTAATATAGAAGCTTCTGAACTTTCATGTTCGTCATTTCAGCTTCTAGACCATCCTCATAAGCTCTCATAATGAAGTAGCGAGCAGCATTGAGACAGTCAATCATGGCTCAATCCACATCCTTAAATAAACGTTTTTTCTTTTAACAAATTAGCAAAATGTCAATATATAATTATTAGACATCTCCTAAAAAGCAGGTTTTGAACAGGCATCCTGCCTGTTCCACAAGAATTATGGGAGATGTCTATTATATACGAAGCCTGCAAATAGTGCAAGAATACTGAAAACGGTGTAACAAACCGCATCAGACCAACTTAATTAAATAGACATCTGGGAAAAATAAAGTATCGCGCCCGTAGCGATCGCCCCCACTCACAAAAGTAAAGCATTTGGACACAAAACAACAGCTTTGCAACATAAATTGTCGCCCAAATGCTTCAGCCCAAACATCACATCACCCATTTCCGGCTGGTATGCGGACAGTGAAAACAGACCCTTTTCCCTCCTCGCTTTCTACCAAAATCTCGCCCCCCATCATCTGACAGTAATGGCGGCCGATTGTCAGCCCCAATCCTGTGCCGCCGTACTGGCGCGTCGCCGAACAATCAGCCTGCGCGAATGCTTCAAACAATTTGTGTTGCTGTTCCTCAGACATTCCAATACCGCTATCTTTAACAGATAAGCAAATCCAATCCGATGCTGTAACATTAGCAATCGGACAAGCAATCGAACTCGATTTCGTGCAGCCTCCAGCCCAGGAATTTTCAAGTAAACTAGATAGCTTAGCCCCACCATCCGATTCTCGGGTTCCCTGAATGCGGCTGACGCTGATTTTGATGCTACCTTTTTTGGTAAACTTAGCAGCATTGTTCAGCAGGTGTTGTAGCACTTTCCGCATTTTGCGAAAATCTGCGTGCATTGTTCCGACATTGCGATCGCACTCTATTTCTAAAATATTACCATTCTTTTCTATCGATAATTTCTCGGCAATCGCCACATTATCGACTAGCGACACGATGTCAAACTCTTCGATGTCGAGTTTCATTCCCCCCGTTTGAATTTTCGACAAATCGAGGATATCGTTAACCAAAGATAGCAGGTGCGTGCCCGCATTCTGAATTTTGTCTAAGTCGGTAACAAAATCCTTGCAGCCAGAATCCATAGCATCTTCCAAAAGTAGTTGGCTGTAGCCGATAATCGCGTTTAAAGGTGTCCGCAACTCGTGGCTCATATTTGCTAAAAACTGGCTTTTAGCAGTGCTGGCTGCTAAAGCTTCTTCTTTAGCTTGTTCCAATTCTTTGGTATGTTCGGAAACTCGCTCGATCAGGTGATTGAGAGACACTGCTAGCGAGCCGATTTCGTCTTGTGCGGTGACTGGTGCTCGCAAGTCAAAATTTGACTCGGCGGCTACTTGTTCGGCTACCTGAGTGACGCTGAGGACTGGTTTGGCGATCGCCCGACTGGTACGGTAAGCCACGATTCCGGCCACCGCTACCGACAGCAGCATACTGATCGTAATTATGGCTTTTTCGATGCCTTGGGCCTCCTCCATCACTGCACCGCCTTGTCGTTCTTGCTGCTGAGCAATATCCAGGATTTTGCTCAATTCCTCAAGGTGGCGATCGAGTTCTTTTACACCTTCTCCGCTTTCTGTCGCCAACAATTTTCGGGCAGACTCTATCTCCCGAGGCGACAGTTGCGATCGCTGGATTTGTTGCAAAGTTAAAGACAGAGTAGCGGCATAGGATTCTAAATCTTCCGTGCAATTTTGGAGTAAAGTTTTGAGAACTTCCGGCTTAGCTGCCAGCCAAGCTGGTTGGCTGTCGGCAAATTTTTCTATGCGCAAATGCAGGTTTTTTGCCTTGACAATACTCTTGAAAAACTGCGCTTTTTGCTGGTTCAACAAAGCAGAATTATCTACAAAAGAATCTAGCTGCGATCCTTGCAATTGTGCCGCTAGGGCTGCATCTTTAAAATTGCCGAGCAATTGCGCTTGGATGTGAGCGTCATTGAGTTGTTTTAATCCTTGTCCTTGGTGGCAGTCGGCAATCACCAGTCCGCTCAGTGAGCCTAGAAAGCCGATTCCGATTGCCACCAAATACCCACCACCAATTTTTCGATCGATCGGCAAACCGCGAATTTTATTGGGCAGTATTTTGCCGATTTCCCAGGAAGTTTTTTCTCCCATTTTTTGGATAAATGATATTTTTTCTTTGGTTGCTATAGCAGCGAATTGTTCGGAACTAAAAAACCGCCTCAGTTTATCTAAACGGCTATTGCTGGGGTTGAGTTCTTGACTTTTTACAGGTTTTTCATGGTGGTTAAATTGTTCTATTTCGGGATTAACCTCGTCCTTTTTTGACCAAGATGCAACAGATAAAACTGCTTGATTTTCTGTTTTTTTGAGCAAATTAATTTTTGACATATGCAACCGCTGTATTCTGTTAAAATCTACCACGCTCTTAAGTTCTCCAAAGGGAAAAGCTTGTCTGGTTTGCAGCAGACACCTGCGAAAAATCATCTTTGACTCTGGTCGAGCCCTAGGATAAATTTAAATTCGCTTGGTGTCTAATAGATAATTAGGCTGTTGATGGCTGTTGCCAAATTACTTTTTCGATTCGTAAAAGTCTGTAGCAGGCAAAAACAATAAAAATTTATTCCGGCAGTGAATTGTTCCCGCATAGAATATTACAGCCAGAAAATTCTGTCTGATAGGTTTTGCCTGTGAGTGGGCCAAAGCTGATATTGTCTCTTGACAATGCACCCGATTCCTCAGCTTTGGGGTTTGGCTGTCAGCAATGCGACGATTGCTTGACGTTTGTTGTTGAGCATCCGACTTATAGCACAGAATGTCACAAAGGCAACTGACGGTCGATTTTTTGCACGAGCGGCGATCGACTTTTGGCAGTGCTGCCTCCGCAAGACCAGTCTGAAGTCAAGTCGTGTAAGTTGAGTATACCTTTATGACTTAGTAAAAGAAACTGAGTTCCAGGAATTCAGTAGATTTGCGGATTGAATATTTTCGACTGGAGACTGAGCCTAGAGATGAATCTGGCAGCTTGAACAAGATTCAAAAATTTTGATTTTTCCACGATTAATTTCGGGGGCTGGTATTAGTCTTGAGCCGACTCAACTGTTGGCGGTTGCGAGATATATCTCTAGCAGGGGACAGTTGACAGTGGACAGTTGACAGTTACAGAATCAGGAAATTAAACCGTTTAGGCTATGGGTTAGGAGGCTCTATTGATGAGGTTATTTATGTCCTCACCGCTGTAGCGATCGCGAGATATATCTGTAGCAGTGGTTAATTCGATCGCCCAACTTGATGCCTGTTCAAAAAATAATCTAACTTGCCTGGCGTTGCTTCAAACCCACCAGACAATAAGTAATTCCCAAATCCGATCAAATCGAAAATTGAGAATTAGATAACTTACCGTCCCTACCCAAAGCTTCATCGGCCAATTCCACCATCCAGCGGTTCGGCCTGGCTTGTGGTCTGGCGGCGAGTACCAAGGCCCAAGCTGCCCTTTCTTGGCCGCGGCCTGTCAGCGCCGCACATACAGTCAAAGCCGCAGCCGTAGAACGGCTGATGCCGCTTTGGCAGCAGACAAGCAAATTGCCTGGGCGCCCTGACATTTTGAGGGCGAAGTCAATAATTTGAAGTACGTCATCAAGTGCGGGTAAGACCCGATCCGGGTCGTCAACGGGGGTTTCCAGGTCGTTAAACGATTGTCGCAGCCGGTTGGGGACTTTGTGAAAAATTTTGGGTTCGGGCACGCCGGGAGTGCCGATCGAGATCAAGTATTGCAAATTGCGCCCCGCAGCGCGATCGATAATGTATTCGCTGGCTTCTGCTTCCGAAGCAATCAAGATGTGCGGCAGTTTTTCATCCCATACATCCGTAGCAGCTTCAGCATCAAAATAAACTGTTTTTACCTCAGCACTCCGATCGGGCAAGTATTGGGCGGCGAGGGCGCGAACATCAGCAATTTCGCGGTTTAAAGCTGCTTCCAGAGCCAAAATAGCAGCCGGAGACCCAATTTGACCGAGGGATTTAACAGCCTTTTGGCGCACTCCAGGGGTGTCATCTCCCAGCAGTCGCACCAAACCTGCTACAGCCTCTTCTGTGCCAATTTGCCCCAAAGCAGCAGCAACTCTCCACCGCACGTAGGATTCGCTGTCGCCTCGCGCGATCGCCAGTCCTGCGGCCACCATTGTTTGCAAGTTATCATCTCCGGCTGTATTGATGTTCCCCAGAGCCACCGCCGCCCGGCCGCGCACGAAAATATCTCGATCCGAGAGCGATCGCATTACCGCCACAGCAGCCACCTCGCTGCTGATTTCCCCCAAGGCAGAAACCGCACTACCGCGGACATCTGAGTCGTCATGGTTGAGGGCTTGCAGCAGCCCCGACACGGCCGTTTCCGTGGCAATTTGTCCCAAAGCCTCAGCAGCCCTCAAAGAAACGGCATAGGAGTCGCGATCCTGGAGCAATTCTATGAGCCGCGGTACTGCTTCGATCGCCCTAATTTTCCCCAAAGCCGCCGCCGCCCTAGCGCGGACGAGGTGATTTTCGTCTCTGAGGGCATCGATCAGCCCGGGAACAACAGCACAGGAGCCAATTTTTCCGCAGTTGACCGCCGCCCGCCAGCGCACCTCAGAGTCTTCATGTTTGAGGGCTTTGAGCATTGCGGGGACAGATGTTGTCGGGTTAATTTTGCCCAAGGCCCAAACTGCCCAAGCCCGTACCCCGGGGGCTTTGTGGTTCAGGGCTTTCACCAGCGCCCAAGCTGCTGGTTTCGTGTCAATTTCTCCCAGAGCCCAAGCAGCCCAAGCTTGGACTTGCGAATCTTCCGATTCGAGCGATCGAGCTAAGGAAATTACTGCTGTTGGAGAGCCAATTTGGCCGATCGCCCGAATGCAATGAACGCGCACCGCACTATTTTTGTGGCTCAATGCTTTGACTAGCATCGGAATTGCCAAATCCGAACAAGTTAGCGCCAGCAGTTTAATTTTGAGCTGGGGGGAAATTTTGATTTTTGCGATTAATTTTAGTGCTGCTTTTTGAAATTCTGGCTTTACCTGTCCTGCTAGTTTTGAGCCGAGTTTAAAATTTACTTTGAGCGACAGTTTTATTGCCCGCAAAGCCAGACTTTGCTCAGCAACTTGTGGCAATATTGTCGCCAAAGCGTGCATTCCTTGTTTTTGTTTCAAATATTTTTGGTTAAATTGATCGTCGCTGAGCTCTGATAGCTCTTGGATGAGGGTTGCTGCTGAGTTCATTACTTTATCCTCATATTTTGGCGATCGCCTCAGATTGCTCTTTTAAACTCACTTTCATAAACAAATACGGCTGCACTACAAAATTTAACTTATTAACCAAGTTCCACCACTTATAAAATATAGCTTTGATCGCAAAATTCGGGTACTATTTTTGATTTGAGATTGGGGATTGACGGATTGATTGGTCAATAGCTCGCACCGCTGTATGTCCGATACCACTATTGTTGCAACTCCCCAATCATTGATTCTCTGTTTTTTTTGGCGATCGGCTTGACAAGAGCCTAGCGCTTGCTGCGCCAGCATTTGTACGCTCTGGTGTTTGGCAAGCTGTGCTATATCATTTTAGAGCGAGTTGGTTGCAAATATCGATCGGCTCAGTGGAACGCAGCTAACCGCAAACAGCCCGATTTGAATACAGTGTGTCAGCGGTAGGGCCCGTGTTTCAAAGCCTCAGCCAAAGCGTTACCGTTATCTCGCAAACCTTCGTAAAAAAACAACACTTCTCCTTGAATCCCGCTCTGGCGGTTGCAGGCAATTACTTGCAACAACAGCTCCGGATTCATGCTATAATTGCTGCCTCGATTCGCCAACAAAATACCGGGCGACACGCAGCGCAGTTGCTCGCTGCTGAGCTGTTCTCCAACCAGTCGATCGACCAACTGTTTGTAACCGTTAAAATCGCGGCGGTAAAACTGCGGGTGAAGCATATCGACCAACTTTTTGTCAACAAGAGCTGGAGAATCTTGCAAATATTCCACCAGTCCCCATTCATAAGGACTCGGCGACAGCGACAGCAACAAATCAGGATTAATCGCCTTCAATTCTCGGTGCAAGCGAGCCACAAACTCAGTAATTATATCAGCGCGCCAGTGCAGCCAATGTCGCTCCTTCGGATGCTGCGGCGGTTCTCTCCCGCACTCTTGGCGGTAGCGTGCAACCGTTTTTTGGTCATAACCGCCTTCAGAAGGTAGCGCAATGCGATCGTCTCCCTGAACGCCGCTTACCGGATAATTCCTCGCAACTTCCAGCATCAACCCCAGCAAAAAATCTTGCACTTCCACGTCCAGAGAATTCATCCATTCAAACTTATTTTTTGTAAGTAAATTGCCATTAATATCGCGCGCCGCCCATTCCGGTTTCTGCGCCAGCAAATGACCGCCGTTGAGATTGTAAGAACTCACAAATCCGTATTCAAACCAAGGAATAACTTTTAAACCGACTCTATCTGCTTCAACAATTAATTCGGCCAAAGGGTCGCGCCCTTGGTAGCGCGGATCAATTTCACATCCAAACTGTTCGCACATAATTCGAGAAGGATAAGCAGTAAAACCCCGGTTCCACACAACAGGAAATACAGTATTAAATCCCGTATCAGCAAGAAAGTCCATTGCTTCTGCAATCCGCTGTTTTGATGTGAGAACTTGGCAGTCTGTGCTGGGTATCCAAACGCCACGAATTCCACAGTCAAGCCCCAACAAACTCGGCTGCGAGCCTGGATTTGCTACATTTCTTTTTTCAGCAAATTGCTGTTTAAATCGCCCACCAAATCTGCCAACTGCTGACTTAATATCTGGAAAAAAAGGCATTTGTTTTATTGATATTGTAAGCTGTACCAGCACTCAATCCTCTGCCCGACTGATTTTCAAGCCCATCTAACCCTTAAAATTAAGCAGTTTTTAGGGTGTGGATTGCCTTTAGTCTGGATGTTGTGGCGTATTCTCCCCGGCCCCGTTTAACTAACTTTCTTTCAGCTTTTTGATTGTGAACCCAAGCTCTCAGACCAATTTTCCTTGATTTGACAAGCACTTGTATGAATCAGGGAGCGATCGCTAAACTGCTGATGCAACCGACTATCCAATGCGAGTAATTGCAAAACAACAAAACTAATCAATGCAATTCAGGTTTATTTTAGTCTAAAAAATTAGCAAGTGCAATAGCATTTTTCTCAGGGTAGTCTCATTTATATCGCGCCACTAAACATGAACTGCGCATTCTAGATTATTTGGTAGCACCCGATATTATTTATTGATAATATGTGCGAAAAATGCTCGATATGATGTATGGATAATTTGCTCCCGCCTGCATCTTACTTTGTAAGTAAGTCCACCTCATTAAACCTAAAATACGGAGCGCGCTCAAGCTTGCTGCGCATATCTTCTTCCCTGATTCCCTTCTTGCTGATAACTGCGGACTTCTACTTAGCACCCGTCTGTATAACTAAGGTGCGCCTCGGCGCACCTTAGCTATACTATTTAGCTACTCCAGACAACTGTTGGCTTAAAGCTGCTTTCAAAACTTCGGCCTTATCAGTTTGCTCCCAAGGCAATTCTAAATCAGTCCGTCCAAAGTGACCGTAAGCTGCCACATCTTGATAGAAGCGACCGCCTCTTTCAGCAGGCAAATTCTGCAAATTAAATGCCTGAATGATTCCAGCAGGACGCAGTTCAAAAAGCTGCTTGACAACTTCCAAAAGGCGATCGTCATCAACTTTACCAGTGCCAAAAGTTTCGATCATCATGCTCACAGGTCGCGCTACGCCGATCGCATAACTCAACTGCACTTCACACTTTTCGGCCAAACCAGCAGCCACGATATTCTTAGCAACATAGCGACAAGCATAGGCCGCGCTGCGGTCTACCTTCGTGGGGTCTTTGCCAGAAAAAGCCCCACCGCCGTGACGGGAATAGCCGCCGTAGGTATCCACAATAATTTTGCGGCCAGTCAAACCCGAATCTCCTTGAGGCCCGCCGACAACAAATTTGCCAGTGGGGTTGACAAGGAAGCGAGTTTCTGCATCCGGCTTGATGCTAATATCGGCAAACACCGGTTGGACGACAGCAGTCCAAAGGTCGGCTTTAATCTTGGCTTGAACAGCACTCGTTTCTGTAATATTGTCGATCGTCTCAGTGTGCTGCGTAGAAATCAAGATCGTATCAATCCCAACAGGTTTCCCATCTTCGTAAGCGATGGTAACTTGGCTTTTACCATCGGGACGCAGGTAAGGCAATTGACCAGTTTTGCGGACTGCGGCCAGTTGACGGCAAATCCGGTGCGCTAAACTAATCGGCAAAGGCATCAATTCCGGCGTTTCGTTGCAAGCAAAACCGAACATCAAGCCTTGGTCGCCAGCGCCGATCGAATCCAACTCCTCTTCACTCGATTGTTCCCGACTTTCGTGAGCGGTATTCACCCCTTGAGCAATATCGGGCGATTGAGAGTCTAGAGCTACCAACACCGAGCAGCTATTAGCAGAAAATCCGTTGTCAGGGTGGATATAGCCAATATCGGCTATTTTTTTCCGTGCCAACTCTATGTAATTTACTTGAGCTTTGGTGGTAATTTCGCCCGTCAGCAGCATCAAGCCCGTGTTGACGACAACTTCGGCTGCGACGCGACTTTTAGGGTCTTCGGTGAGCAAGGCATCTAAGATAGTGTCTGAAATTTGATC
The DNA here is from genome assembly GCF_036700185.1 of Microcoleus sp. BM001215392. NCBI lineage: Bacteria > Bacillati > Cyanobacteriota > Cyanophyceae > Oscillatoriales > Microcoleaceae > Microcoleus > Microcoleus sp. BM001215392. The sequence goes on from NZ_JAUBOJ010000022.1 coordinate 36,218, forward strand.
GCAGATTTTATCGGGATGGCCTTCAGTGACCGATTCAGAGGTAAACAGGTAGCGGCGTGACAATGATTATTTCTCCTTTGATTGGTGCGAATCCTGCGTGACATTGGCGACAGACGACTGACTTTTCAGGTAGAGGCGCAGAATCATCGCGTCTCGGTCGCCAGAAAATTTGTGTCGGTCTGGTGCGAGTTTAGGCAGGGTTTGAGATTAGCTAAAGTGACACTACTATAGCAAAATCAGTTCCGGGAAGTCCTGAAAAACTTACATTTTGTCGGATTGTCCATAAGTCTTTGACCAAAAATATGGGATACAAGCCCCGTCCTTCGCTTGACGGCTTTGTTTGTGTTAGACTAATTTCCGTAGAAGTTTGCCACGTCAAATGATAGTTTTAGAGTTTAAGGCAAAAGGGAAAATAACTCAATACGCAGCGATAGATGAGGCAATCAAGACGGCTCAGTTTGTCCGCAACAAGTGCATCCGTTTTTGGATGGATAATCGCGGTGTTGGGCAAAAAGATTTGTATCGCTACAATACTGCGTTAAGGGAAGAATATTCCTTTGTTAAAGACTTAAACTCTCATGCTTGTCAGGTAGGAGTAGAAAGAGCATATAGCTCGATCGCTCGGTTTTACAGCAATTGTAAAAAACAAGTTCCAGGGAAAAAGGGGTATCCACAATTTAAGAAAAACAATCGTTCAGTTGAATATAAAATATCTGGATGGTCGCTTTCTCAAACAAGGAAACAAATCACTTTTACTGATAAAAAAGGAATTGGAAAGCTAAAAATCAAAGGAACGTGGGATTTAAACTTCTACCAAATAGAACAGATCAAACGGGTTAGGTTAGTCCGTCGTAGTGATGGTTACTATGTTCAATTCTTGGTGAGTGCAAAAACCAAAGTAGGCAGACAGCCGACTGGTAAAACCATTGGCTTAGATGTTGGCTTAAAAGAGTTTTACACAGACAGCAATGGACGCAGCGAACCTAACCCAAGGTTTTATCGCACAGGAGAAAAGCGTTTAAAATTTCGACAAATACGTGTTTATCGTAAGAAAAAAGGCTCTATTAACCGCAACAAAGCTATTAATAAATTAGGGCGAGTACACCTCAAAATAAGTAGGCAACGTGAAGAACACGCTAAGAGAGTAGCGCGTTGCGTAATCCAATCTCACGATTTGGTAGTTTATGAAGATTTGAGGATTAAGAATTTAGTGAAAAATCACTGTCTCGCCAAATCTATTAATGATGCTGGTTGGTATCAATTCAGGAAATGGTTAGAGTATTTTGGGGTGAAGTTTGGCAGAATAACTGTAGCGGTCAATCCTGCCTACACATCGCAAGAATGCTCTAACTGTGGGGCAGTAGTCAAAAAATCTCTATCCACAAGAACTCATGTTTGTGAATGTGGACTTGTGCTGGATAGAGATTGGAATGCTGCTATTAATATTCTGAAATTAGCCTTGAGTACGGTAGGGCATACCGGAACTTGGCTCTTAGATCCGAACGCTTCAGGAGATTCTACCTCTACTTGTGCTGGAGAAATCCTGCATGAGCAAGTTGGGTCTATGAATGAAGAATCTGCGCCCTTATAGGGCCCAGAGTGTCAAAAAGGTAAGATACAGTCAAGGTATTATAAAACTTCATTAAGTTTGTAAGCAGTAGTAAGCAACGGTAGTATCATATAGTCAGAAGGTCAACAAGCGAAAATTATTGCGAGC
>NZ_JAUBOJ010000023.1:0-14753 GCF_036700185.1 Microcoleus sp. BM001215392
TTTTATTTCTCCACGGATGAATCCGGGGGCTTGTATCCTGGATGCTTTCGGTCAGATTTGGATGAAGAGCGGGCATTCGGTAATACAATAGTCCTAGATGCACTACTAACCAAGAAACCGAGTTTTTCAACCGAGATGGAGGGTAGTCAGCAAGTATTTTTTTTGAAAAACCCGGTTTCTAGTCACCCGTGCTTCCTAGACTATAGAATTGAGAGTAGGTGCAAGCACTTCGCATGAGGCTGGCTGCACTTGTCTGTTAAATATTTTGCAATAGCAAGCTGTCAAATTCATGGAAGACTGGTCTAAAGATTTTTTTGAAGTAATGGAAAATGCTGTTTCTGAAGTCGAGCATTTTTTTACTGACATTGGTGAAGAGTTTGTCGAAATGCTGGACGTTTTGGCAAAGATTTCCGAAGATTTTACAGAACACGTACAACATAACCTGATTGCTGAAGTTGATGGTTATTTAAATGAATTTGACGGCTATTTCAATGAATTTCTAGAACCCATAATTGAAATTTGTCGGGATTTCGATCCGCAGTTTGATGAGATAGATTTGTCGATGGTGAGTTATGTAGACCCTTCGGCGACGCAGCAGCCGGCTTGTCGCGGTTGTACTAACTATCACGGTCAAGTTTACGGCGGAAATTTGTTGGTTTGTGCGATGCACCCTACTGGTGTGGAATCGGACAGTTGTCCTGATTGGGAAACTGACGGCGATGTGAATTTTTAAGAAGTTTTGAGGGTTTAATCGCTTATGCTAACGTCAATTCAGTCTCCGTCCAAGATTTCTCTGGAAGAGTTTTTGCTGCTACCAGAAACTAAGCCGGCTAGCGAATATGTTGACGGTCAAATTTATCAAAAAGCTATGCCCCAAGCAAAACACAGCACGTTGCAGACCCGTTTTGGGAATAGAATTAATCAGGTGGGAGAACCGCAAAAGTTAGCTTTTGCTTTTTCAGAATTGCGCTGCACTTTTGGAGGAGGTTCTATTGTTCCAGATTTAGCCGTGTTTGAGTGGTCGCGCATTCTTCTCAATGCTAATGGAGAAATAGAAAATAGGTTTAAAATTGTGCCGGATTGGACAATTGAGATTTTATCACCGGCTCAAAATCCAACTCGGGTAATCAATAATATCTTGTTTTGCTTAAATCACGGTGCTAAATTAGGTTGGTTGATTGACCCGGAAGAAAAATTACTTCTGGTTTTTAAGCCGCAGCAGCAACCGGAGGCGAAGGAGGGCGAGGATATTTTACCTGTGCTCGATGTGCTGTCTGATTTGCAACTGTCCGCGGATGATTTGTTTGGGTTCTTAAGTTTTAATTAGAAATGAGTTACAGTTGAATCAGGGAAGTTTGCATCTAACTACATTTTACAGTGAATCGATCGACCTTTAATCATTCGGAATTTGGGTTCCCGAGGATGCCGCCATCGCTGCAATTGCGACAGTATCAGCAACAGGCGGTTGATAATTGGTTTGCAAATCGGGGACGCGGTACGCTGAAGATGGCGACGGGTAGCGGTAAGACGATTACTGCACTGGCGATCGTCACTGAATTGTACAATCAAATTAACCTGCAAGTCCTCCTGGTAATTTGCCCGTACTGCCATCTGGTGAATCAGTGGGCGCGCGAATCGGAGAAATTTGGTTTAAAACCTATTTTGGCTTTTGATAGCGCCCGCAGTTGGCAAAATAAGCTGGCTGCTGGTTTGTATGAAGTGCGAGCAGGCGAGCAGCTATTTCTGACAATTATCACAACTAACGCTACATTAATGTTGGATAGTTTGCGATCGCAAATCCGGTATTTTCCCGAAAAAACCCTAATTATTGGAGACGAAGTTCACAACTTAGGCGCACCGCGTTTAGGAGAAAGTTTGCCGCGCAATATTGGATTGCGCCTCGCCCTTTCCGCCACCCCAGAAAGACACTTCGACGAACAAGGAACCGAAACTATCTTAGATTATTTCGGCCCTGTTTTGCAGCCGGAACTTACCTTAGCCGACGCCATCCGCCAAAAAGCATTAGTACATTATTTATACTATCCAATTTTAGTAGAATTGACCGAATCAGAAACTCGCAAATATTCTTACTTAACTAAAAAAATTGGCTGGGCGCTGTCAGGTGAGGAAAAAGTAGAACCAAATGATGCTTTAACCACTTTATTAATGCAGCGGGCTCGGTTAATTGGGGCGGCTGCTAATAAATTAACAGCGTTGCGAGAATTAATGATTAATCGTCTCGACACATCCCATACATTATTTTACTGCGGCGACGGTGCGATGGAAGGAGGTGCGCGCCGCAGCAACCACCGCCAACTCACAGAAACCGCAAAATTATTGGGTTCAGAATTAGGCTATCGAGTTAACACTTATACGGCGGCGACTCCGGTAGCAGAAAGAGAACGATTGCGCGAGCAATTTGAGAGTGGAGAATTGCAAGGCTTAGTCGCGATTCGCTGTTTGGATGAAGGCGTGGATATTCCAGCAATTCGTCATGCTGTAATTTTAGCAAGCAGCAGCAATCCGCGCCAGTTTATTCAGCGCCGGGGACGGATTTTGCGGCCGCATCCAGGGAAGGAAAGGGCAACTTTATTTGACATGATTGTTTTACCTCCTGATTTGGGAAAAGAAAGCTTAGAAGTTGAGCGCAATCTGCTGCGAAAAGAGTTGAAGCGGTTCCTGGAATTTGCCGATTTAGCCGACAATGCTGGGGAAGCTAGGGTGAAATTGCTGCAACTTCAGAGACGCTACGGGCTGTTAGATATTTGACATTTATTCAGGTTCGGTTTATCTTAAAAAGATAGAATTATTTGATTGCAGTTTTAGTTGTTAGTTTAGTTCGCTATCGCACGCTGAATCCAGAAACCCGGTTTGTTCGTAAATTTTTCGTTTTTGTTGGGAAACTCGTAGAAACCGGGTTTCTCGCCCCCCGATGCGTCACCCCCGTACTTTTTAATATTTGGCAAAAAATATGACTGAAAATCTCAATAAAAATTTGATTGTGGCTTTTAGATATGCTACGGGTGCGATCGCACCCGTACCGATCGCCATTTTAGCAGAAAAGCGTTCCGGCTATCATACTGACAAAGACTTGAGCGACGTACAGCAACCAATTATCAGCGCCACGCCGGAAGTCAGACAAATTATCGAGCGCGTATTGGAACTGGAAAAAGATAAACTGTATATGAGAGCTCCCCGCTATATTAGCGATGAAATTTTGCAAATCATTAAGGAAGCAGTTGTATGAAATTAATGTCAATTGTTCTCTGCAATTTTCGACAATTTTATGACCAAACTCCCGAAATAAAACTTGCTTGGGGCGCGCAGAATATTACAGTAATTCACGGTAATAACGGTGCCGGAAAAACAGCTTTAATGAACGGATTTACTTGGGTGCTTTACGAAAAATTTAGCGCCGCTTTTGCGGCGGGAGAACAATTAGTCAATAAACGAGCTATTGCGGAAGCGAAAACTGGTAAAAAAATAGATTGTTGGGTAGAAATTATCTTTGAACATGACACAAACCGCTACAAAGTCAGACGTGCTTGCCGCGTTTATAAAAGTGAAAATAATCTCGAACAAAGCAAAAGCGAATTATTCCTACAAATAGCAAAAAATGACGGGCGTTGGATGCCATCGGCGCAGCATCCAGACGATATTATCGGACGAATTTTGCCGGAAAGTTTGCATCAATATTTCTTTTTTGACGGAGAGCGAATCGAGCAAATTGTGCGTCACGATAAGAAAGCAGAAATTGCTGAAGCTACTAAGGAATTGGTGGGAGTAGAGGTATTGACTCGCTCAATCCGACATCTGGGAGACGCCAAGAAGTCTCTAGAAGCAGATTTAAAAATGATTGGCGATTCAGAAATCAATAAATTTTTAAAAGAAAAAGAAAAATTTCAGGAAGAAGCAGACAAACTTTCGCAAAAACAACTAGAAATAGAGCAGGAGTTGATTAATCAAGGAGAATTAAAAAAAGCTGTCAGCGGTAGTTTGCTGCAACTCGGCGGTGCTGCGGAGTTGCAAAAGTTACGCAATGAATTAGAAATGCAGCAGACTTTATTTAAGCAAGAAGTTTCCCGCTCTTTAGATGCTATCAAACGAGAAATTTCTGTGCGCGGTTACGCGATGTTTTTGTCCGATGCGGCGGCGGAATTTGAGGTGCTTGTCGGCGGTTTGCGGGAGAAAGGTGAGTTGCTTTCGGGAATTCAGCGCCCGTTTTTGGCTGAGTTATTAGCGCAGCAGCGGTGTATCTGCGGTGCTGAATTAACTCCCGATTCTGTTGCTTGCGATAATGTCACTGGTTGGATGGAGAAAGCAGGTGCTGGAGATGTGGAAGAAACTACGATCAGAATTAGCGATCGCATCAATGAGATCGATCGCCAAATTGGTGATTTTTGGGACGAAATCGATCGCCAACAAAGCAATATCAGTCGCGGTAGATCCGAACTTTCTAGGGTGGAAAGCCAGTTAGACGACATTCACACCAAGCTGAAAAACTTCCCTAACGGCGATGTCAGCCGCTTGCAAAAGCGCTTGGATGAAATTGAGGCAAAAATTGGCGAGTTGCACCGGGAAACAGGCTCTAACCAGCAGCAGATTGAGAGTTTGACTGCCCAGGTGGCAGCTTTGGACAAGCAAATAGACAAGCAGCAACTGAATGAGGCAAGGCAAGTATTGGCCCAGCGCCGGATTGCTGCGTCTCAGGATGCGATCGATCGCCTGACAGAAGTGCGATCGCGTTTAGAAAAACAGTTTTGTTCGCACTTAGAAAAGCGAGTTCAAGATATTTTTAGTCAAATTTCTTTCACTCCTTACATCCCCAAATTAAGCGATAAATACGAACTAACCCTAGTAGAAAATACCTCAGGAAAAGAATCTTTAGTCGCTGCTTCTACCGGAGAAAATCAAATCCTCAGCTTGTCGTTTATCGGCGGGATTATTGAGGGCGTGCGCGAATGGAGTCAAAAAAATACTTTGATGGGCCCGGATAGCAGTACGTTTCCGATTGTCATGGATTCTCCGTTTGGCAGTTTAGACGAGATTTATCGCAAGCAAATCGCTAATAAACTGCCAAAGTTAGCGAATCAACTGATACTTTTGGTGACGAAAACTCAGTGGCGCGGAGAAGTTGCTCAAGAGATGGAAACTGCGATCGGTAAGGAATACGTGCTGGTGTACAATTCTCCGAAGGCTGATTGTGAGGAAGATGCGATCGACCTCGGCGGGATGCGCTATCCTTTAGTTAAGCGCAGTCCGAATGAATTTGAATATACGGAAATACTAGAGGTGGATGATGTCTTCTAATTCGGCAATTACGCAGGTTTTGGAAACGGATATTTGGGTGAAAGCGACATGGGAAGAGTTTCTGGCTTTTGCTGATGATTCAACTTGGGAAAAAGGCAAGTTTTATTACGATCGAGAACACATGAGGGTAGAAATGTCACCAGTAGGGCCATTGCACGCACGTCATAATTCAATTTTCCCCTATGTAGTTATTCTGTTTGCTGCATTGAGAAATATCCGAGTAGTTCAATTTGCTAATGCCAGTTTCCGCAAAACAGGTATTCGTGAGTTTCAACCCGATCTAGCTTACTACATCGGTTCGGATTTGAGGGTTCCTCCTAATGACAGCAATTCACCTATTAATTTGAATGAATACGAGCCGCCTAATTTGGTAATAGAAATTGGGGCATCCTCTTTTAGTGATGATTTGGGTAACAAGCGGTTGCTTTATGAAGACGCAGGAATTAGCGAATATTGGGTTGAACGTGCAAACACGCGGGAGGTTTTTGCCTTTGCAATTAATGGCGGAGGTAGCGGCAGAATTCAAGAGTCGCGGGTTTTACCTGGGCTAGAAATCGCGTTAGTTGAGGAAGCTTTGAATCGCAGTCAAACTCAAGATGATGGCGAAATTAATCGCTGGTTGATTCAAAATTTTAGTCAAGGTTGAAAGGAGTTTGACATGGAAAAAGAGTATCATAAGTTGGTGCGCGATCGCATTCCTGAAATTATTCGTCAAAATGGGAGCGAATGCGAGTTTGTAATTATGTCCGATCCAGAATACCGTCAAGCTTTGCGCCAGAAATTGATTGAGGAAGCGGCGGAAGCTGCGGCGGCTGATGAAAATGATTTGGTGGCGGAATTGGCTGATTTGTATGAGGTGATAGATGCACTGATGATTAGTTATGGTATTTCGGGCGATCGCATTTTAAACGCACAAGCCAAGCGCCGGGAAAACAGGGGCGGTTTTGCACAAAAAATCATGTTGTTGCGGACATTCTAAACAGTTGACTGTTGACAGTTGACAGTTGACAATTGACAGTTGATAGTTGACAGTTACCAATTACAATTACCAAATGGCTGCTAACAGAATTAGAATTGCTAAAGACAAAGCCGATTTAGTTAAATCCTTAACTTTATCAGATAACAACTCCGGGCCTTTTCAGACTTACGCCGATGTCATCGCCTTCGCCGCCTCTTTGGGAAATAAGCGAAAAAAACGATCGCCCTTAGGGGAAATTTCCAAACGCGAACCCGGTTCGATCGACGTTGATATTTTTGTATCAAGAGGTTATGACATGGCGATCAAGCTAATTGCGATCGCCGAAACCAAAAATCCGCAAATTCTCTCCCATCTCGACGAAAAATCAGAGACAGAACGCTTGCAAATTTTTGAAGAATATGCTAATGGCGGCCTGGAAATTTTGCGAGAAGAATTTCGGGGCGCAGCCGATTATACCGATCGCCTTTTATTGTTTTTAATTTCTGAAAGAGACCATCAACATCGCTCAAATGAAGAATTCGATTTAAGCAAATTCTTATTTTAAGAGATTCCCCATGCACCACAAACCAATATATCTAATCAAAAGAGTTTTAAAGCAATCTACAACAATTCTCGCTTATAGCTACTCACTATTTATTATCGGCTATTTCATTCTCAAACAAATATTTTGGGATCGACTGTGGATTGTTGCCTTGATTAGCACTTTTCTGCCCTTAATTCTCTTCCCAACTTTATTACTTCCCGTCGTCGGATTCTCAATTATTAAAAAAAAATGGTTCTCGATTATTTCTGCGATCGCCTGCATTATCCTAATAAGTTGGCTGCACATTAAATACTTTTCTCCCAAACCTATCAACATCACAAATTCGCAGCCAAGCATCAAAATTTTATCCCATAATCTCTGCTGGTCTACAACTCAGTATTCAACTTTATTTAACCTAATTAAACAGCAAAAACCCGATATTATATTTTTACAAGAAACCATTAAGGAACATACCAAAAGAGATTTCGCTTGGTTAAAAACAGAGTATCCCTATCAAATTGGCACTCCCCCGGTAGCAATTCTTAGTAAATATCCAATTGTATCCAGCGAAATACTGCACTTAGCCGGTCATCGAGAAACGCAGCAGCGGGCAATTATTAAATTTAACCAGCAAGCAGTAGTGATTTATAATATGCAAGCTACCGGGCCGTGGTTTAAAATATATAAAAAATTGCGTTTTCTCAAAATTCCGGTTTACAAATATAACCAGCGATCGCCCGAAATTCAAGATTTAGTCCAGCGAGTTGAGCAAGAAACTCTGCCGGTAATTGTCGCGGGAGATTTTAATATGACAGACGAAACTCAAGACTACTACAATGTGCAGAAAGTCCTACAGGATTCTTTCCGAAAATCCGGGTTTGGGTTTGGTTTTACCTGGCCTCACGGTTGGGAGCTTAAGTTATTGCTGAAAAGCTCGAATTGGAAATTAAATTATCCCGTTTGTCGGATTGATTATATTTGGTATTCAAAGCATTGGGGTGCGAAATCGAGTTCGGTTTTGGAGGCAACAGAATCCGATCATTTGCCTGTAGGAGCAGAATTAGTTTTATTGAAACCACAAAATAGTTAATAGGACTTACCCACGCGGTTGAGAGACCCGGTTTTTTCATAGATTTCTAGTCTATAAATCAAGATTTTTCACAGAAACCGGGTTTCTAAAGTCTTAGTTATACTTAAGACAGCACCTGCGGCAATCCCACCTCTTTCGGATGCACAAACCTGCTATTAAAACTCACAGCTTTATCCTCAAAAGTCCTCGCTTGGGCCACCGCTTGCCGCAAATGAGCCCGATCCATATCGTCCTCAATTCCCGCCACCAAATATACAATTAACTTCGTGGCTAAATCCCTTCCAGAAACTAGCATTCGCTTTTTATTCGGATCGTACAAAATCCCGTACCACGCAGACTCAGGATTCTCCATGTAGCTAAATCCTTCATCCACATCATACCTGCGGAGTTTCTCGAAAACAGATGTCAGCGACAATTTCTTTCTAAATACTAGAATTCCCAAAGCATTAGCTAAAGCAATTTGACCGACGGGACGGAACAAAATATTTCCCTCGCCCCCCGGCTTTTCAAAACTAAATCGGCGCAATTGTGCTGTTTCTTCGCTGCTTTCAATTCTTTGATAGCTGGGCAAAGTTGCTAAACGATCGAACAATTTGTGAAACTCTTCTATTCCCTCTTTCAGTTCCTCATCTTCCGGACGCATGGGAATTAAACCTTTTCTTTCCGGCTTCCAATGGGGGAATTTATGTTCTAAATACCGTTGGGCCATATCTTGCAGCGCTTGCAATGTTGTTAACACTGTTGATTTCGCTGCGACTGTGGCGCTGTCCCAATTAACGCGGGGATTTCTGTCTTCTTGTTCTTTTAATAAGGGATGGGTGACGGCAATTTTGCGGGCGCAGATGGCAAATCCATTATCTTCGTTCAATAATGCTAGCTGTCCCTGACTCAGAGTTACTGCCATCAGGTTAACGTGCACAAAGATCGATCGCACGCGCCGCTGTGCTTGCTGTCGCGTTTCCCCCGCCACAGCCGCCGGTATAAACTCAATCCCGATTTTTTCGTGAGCTAATTTATACACTGTTTCGGGGTCAATTTGATATTCTTGGGCTAAATCTTCGAGAGTAATTGCATCGCCCACAGGTTTTTTATTTTTGTTGTATCTTTGCAGAATTCCGGTTTTAATTAAACTCATTAAACCTTGAACTCCCATCAGCCGGTGCTGACCGTCTAAGGCAAAAATTGAAACTTTTGGAGATACATCCAACAGCCCTAAATTCCCATTTTTATCAAAGGATGTGAATTCAGCAGCGGATTTAGTCGCGACGCCGTTTTCATCCCATTCTTGGGCGTGAGGATTGTCTACCCACGGGGGACTGACGACGACTAAAACGGCGGGGAATTTGTGCGATTTTCGGGCTGCTAAATATTGAGTGAGGGCTGCTTGACGCGACCAATCTAAGGGGCGCTGAATAATTTCGTCAATGGTTTCGTCGTCGCGGACGATGTTGTTAGTTTTGAGGTCAAATTTTTGCCTGAAAAGCGGCATTTGTGAGGCGAAACGGACGCGGGAGTCTAACCATTCTAGTGTGACTGAACCGATGTAGGCTTCGCTGTTTCCCATCTGGGTTTTTTGTACGAAAATGCGATCGTCTTTTCCTAAATAATTATCTAATAAAAGTGCGATTTCCTGTCTTTCGCGATTTTCTTTTTCCAAAAAATGGTTAGCGAGGTCAGGCGCTGGATTAGTTGTCATTGGCTGTTTTTATATAATTAACTTATTTTTTCAAAAATATCATGGGTTAAAATATATGTCAACTCTTGTTTTTTAAAAAAGATTGTGAAATACTAAAAATAGTTAGCTGTTCCCGACGATAAATCATAAAATGTGTTATTTGTCAATCAAAGATTGGCGATCGGTCTCGATCCAGGTGCGTCTGGGTCTGACACGCCACCTTCCGGGCCCGCCAGGCCCGCCAGGGGTTGAAAACCCGCCACCATCCGGGCCCGACAGGGGTTAAAACCCCCGGCGGAATGTCGGGGAAGCGAGTGATTTGCCGATCGCCCTTGCTTCAGATTTATCTGCTTTATCTGTTGCTTCACAAAAAAATATGCTTACTCCTTCCTTTGAATACATCTTGCCGGCAATCCGGGGAATTCAAGCGGGCCGCGAATATTACGTATCGATGTGTCCGGTGCGTTTTTTGCCTAAATTGTTCCCCTTAGATTCTGAAGAATTGCCGCCGTCTCTGCGAGCAAAACGCGCGCTTAACCAAGCTAGAATCCCCGAAATTGCCGATTATTTTGTCAAAAATTCTGGGAATTATACTTGTGGGGCGATCGCCGCTTCTATTGATGCGGATATTACTTTTGAAGCTGTGGGAAATGACGCGGAAGAACGCAAAATCGGTCGCTTGCGTGTGCCCATGGATGCTAAGTTTACTATTAATGACGGACAGCACCGGCGCGCGGCTTTTGAGATGGCTTTGAGGGAAAATCCGCAGTTGGGATATGAGACTGTGGCGCTGATTTTGTTTCTTGATATTGGGTTGGAAAATTCGCAGCAAAAGTTTGCCGATTTGAACAATTGTCAAGTTCCTTTGGAGTCGTCGCTAAGTCTACTTTACAACCACCGGGGCGATTCGGCTGTGGTGCTGAAGGCGGTTGTTAAGCAGGTTGAGGTGTTCCGCTGTTTGACCCAGATGGAGAAGGGGAGTTTAAACGGGCGATCGCCCAAATTGTTTGCGTTAAGTGCGATCGATCGTGCTACGATAGCTTTGCTGTCCAACATCCACAGCAGCAAACACGCGAAACCCCCTCGTTACCGCGCCACAAAACAGGAAAAAGAGAAAAAACTTACTCAGCAAATACAACAAGCGGTTAGTTATTGGAATGCAGTCAGCAATTTTATTCCAGATTGGCAATTAGTGCTGCACAAGCAAGTTGCAGCCCGAGAAATACGCCGGGATTCCGTACACTGTCACAGTGTTGTGCTAGAGAGTTTAGGGGAAGTTGGGGCTGTTTTGCGATCGGTTTTTCCCAATAATTGGGAGGAACATTTGAGCCTTTTGCAGCAGATTGATTGGTCTATTTCTAATCCTGATTGGGAGGGAGGAATTTTGTTGAAAGGGGGGATTTCTAAGTCGAGGGCGAGTGTTAGTTGGATGACTGATTATTTGAAAGTGAGGTTGGGTTTGGAAACCGCAGATGAACGCGGATAGTGATATCATTATCTCTTGTTTATATCTGGAAATTACTTTTTGTTGTTATGTTGACATTGCTTAAATTGTCTGGTTTCCGCGTTATGGTTGTGCCTTGCGGTGCTTAATCCTCTGTTCCAAATAGTGTAAAACCTGAGGTTGATTATATTTAATTATAACGGGAGAACGAAATGACTAGGGGAGAAGAGTATAAAAATAAGAATTTAGCTTATTATCGCAAACGTTTTGCGGAGCTTAATGTAAGTCGTACACGCCAACGTGGTAGCGCTCATCATAAGCCAATATTACTATTATCAATCATCGATCTAATTGCTCAAGGAATAATTAGAAATAATCGAATTTATATTTCAGATGATTTGGTTAAAACATTTAACAAGTATTGGGATGTCTTAGCTTCTGACTCTCATCAGCGTGGTTTGCACTATCCATTTTGGCATTTGGAAAGCGATGGATTCTGGCATAACACACTTAAATCTGGATTTAATGGTTCAAGACCTAAAACAACTAACAAGCTAAGAGAAGCTGTAGAATACGCGAGTTGGGATCGTGAATTATTCAATTTACTCCAAGACCAAAACTCTCGTTCGGAATTAATAGATACACTGGTAGCTGTATGGTTTTCATCAAATAGGGATGATCTCGGAGATATTTTACAAGTTAATCAAGACTTTGAAAATGTGGCTCAGACCGAAACAGAAATGTCAGCCACACCAGGGAATATTGACACAGAACCGAGGTTCTATTTGACAAAATCGGCTGTTAGAAATGCTGTCTTTAGGAAAGCAGTAGTACATACCTATGATTATAAATGCGCATTCTGTCGATTAAAAGTCATCAGAAATATAACTCAAAATATTGTAGATGGGTCACACATTAAGCCATTTTCAAAGTTTTATGACAATCAAATTAATAATGGAATATCATTATGTAACAATCATCATTGGGCTTTTGACCAGGGTTGGTTTGCCATAGATGATAATTATAAAATCATCGTCGCTAATGATTTAGAAGAGGAATCACCAAATGCCAGGACTATGAAAGATTTTCATAGTGAAAACATTTTTTTGCCCACTGTAGACCAATATCTACCAAGAATTGAATCGCTACAGTGGCATCGGCTGAATGTATTTAGAGCATAATTACATCACTAAATTTACAAAGATGACAAAAGTAATGCAACTACCACTCGTTTCACCTCGTAATGTTCCCGACTTAGTGCAAGAAATAGAAAAATTAAGTAAAGAAATCAAGGATTTATATTGCTTAGACGATATACCTTGGGTTGTGGGATATTCCGGCGGCAAAGATAGCACTACCGTAGTGCAGCTTATCTGGTATGCAATCGCAGAATTGCCACCTGAAAAAAGAACGAAAAAAATCTATGTAATCACCACTGATACACTGGTAGAAAACCCGATAGTTTCTACTTGGGTGCGTCACTCATTAAAACAGATGAAGTCTGCTGCTATAGAACAGGATCTTCCTATAGAACCTCATCTGCTTTATCCAGATATTAAAGATACTTTCTGGGTCAACTTGATGGGCAAAGGCTACCCAGCACCGAGAAATGGGTTTCGCTGGTGTACTGAACGCCTAAAAATCCTTCCGTCTAATCGGTTTGTTCGTGATGTGGTGAGAATCAATGGAGAAGTGATTCTGATATTGGGTACTCGCAAAGCTGAAAGCATTAAACGCGCTGCTTCAATGGAAAAACATGAAATCGGTCGCATGAGCGAGCATCTCAATGATAGTTCTAGTTCCATTAAATCTCTACTTTATCAGAGTCCTAGTCTGCCGAATTCTCTAATTTATAGTCCGATTGAAGATTGGCGCACTGATGAAGTTTGGATTTATTTGAATCAGTGGGCGAATCCTTGGAAAAATAGCAACAAAGATTTGTTTACTATGTATCGAGGTGCAACAGCAGACAATGAATGTCCTTTAGTTGTTGATACCTCTACACCTAGCTGCGGCAGTTCTCGCTTTGGCTGCTGGGTTTGCACAATGGTAAACCAAGATAAATCCATGCAAGCAATGATTCAAAATGATGAGGAAAAAGAATGGATGCAGCCTCTCCTCGATATTCGCAACGAATTAGATATAAAAGACGATCGCCCAAAAAGAGACTTCCGACGCATCTACGGTAGAGTAGAACTGTTTGAACGCAACATGGGCGACGACAAAACCTCCGTCGAACCCATCCCAGGCCCCTACACCAAATTCTGGCGGGAACACTGGCTGAGACGAGTCTTGGAAGCACAAACCCACATCCGAAAAACCGCACCACTAGAAATGCGCGACATCACCTTAATTACCCCGGAAGAACTTAGCGAAATCCGCCGCATTTGGCTGGAACAAAAGCACGAATTTGACGACAGTTTGCCCCGGATTTACGAAGAAGTCACGGGCGAACCGTTTGCAGATTCCCGCCCCGCCGCCGAAAGGAAACTCCTAGGTAGCGACGAATGGACTGCGATCGCAGAAATTTGCAGCGAGGACGAAATGCACCTGGAATTGATGGCAAAACTCCTCGATACAGAACGCCAATATTACACAAAACCCCGCCGTACAGGCATTTACGCGGATTTGGACAAGTGTTTTGAAACCAGTTCGCGATCGAAAGAAGAAGCGATTGGTAACGCCCACTATCAACGCAACTTAAAAACAGCGGTGGAAGCTGTTATAGCAAATCCCACTGAAAACATTCAGCAAGTCAAAAGTGCGATCGCCCAAACCAACATTTCTGCACAATCTGATACCGTTGATATTGCCAAACTCAAACAAGAACTTGAAAGCAATAGCAATCAAGCGAAGCAGCTATCTTGGGCGGACATCAAATTTTCAACTCCAGATGTCGGAGAGGGAACAACATAGCGATTAAAGCAACCTTATGCGGTTAAACCAAAACTTGTTGACAGCCAGGAAGTGCGATCGCATATAATGGTTGTCAACTAACCGCAGCCTTACCAAACCCTCATCGTTTAAATTACCAAATTTTTACGACCATGATAGATCCTAATATTCCCCATCAGGATATGACATACAGCATCATCGGCTGTGCAATGAGAGTACACCGGAGGACGCAAAAAGGTTTAAGAGAAAAACATTACCAAAGAGCATTTGATGCAGAAATGCTTGAATCCGGTATTATCACAGAAATGGAGTATCCCAGACAAATCTATGACGGTCAAGTTTGGATGGGAATTCTTTATCTAGACCATTGGGTGAATCAATGTATTGTAGTAGAGGATAAGGCTGTGAATTATCCAATGACCGATAAAGATAAAGCTCAAACAATAGCTTACTTAGCAGCGACAGGAGCACAAGTAGGTTTATTTATAAACTTTGGACGCAGCAAATTAGAATATCACCGAATCCTCCCACCAAAAACTGTACAAGGTTGGCAGAAACACATTCAACCATACTTGTGGAGGCCGAAAACAAGTGGCAGGGGTTGGACAAGAGGAAGTTCAGGAACATATGAAGAAACAGATGCCGAACTGCCATTACCTCCCAGCATTCCGCCCCAAAACCAGGAGGAAGATTCAACCGATATAATCGATTGGTAGCAAAGGGGGAAACGGTTAGCAACGGATTGTGTAACGGATGTAACGGATGGTTAGCAGTGGATTAGTTACCAAATCCGCTGCCGAACCGCCGCCCCCACCAACCACCCATCCGTTAAATCCG
>NZ_JAUBOJ010000023.1:14853-37233 GCF_036700185.1 Microcoleus sp. BM001215392
CCACCAACCACCCATCCGTTAAATCCGCTACCAAATCCGCTGCCGAACCGCCCCCTACCAACCACCCATCCGTTACCCAATCCCTCACCAATAACCCACCAACCACCGACAACATCTACAATGCAATTCCTCGAACTCGTACTCAAAAACTTCGGCCCCTATGCAGGAATCCAAACCATCAACCTGCGCCCCGAAAAAGACGGAAATCCCTGCCCGGTTATCCTATTTGGAGGAATGAACGGCGGTGGAAAAACCACCCTCATGGACGGGATTCGCCTCGCCCTCTACGGCGGCCGCGCCCAATGTTCCACCAGAGGCAATTTAAGCTATAGCGATTTCCTCAATCAATCCATTAACCGCCACACTCCCCCATTGGAAGATACCCGCGTCGAACTAACCTTTGAACAAGTACAAGACGACCAACTAACTCAATTTAAAATTGTTAGATACTGGAAAAAATTCGATATTAAAGATAGCTTAAGCATTCTCATATATAGCGAAATTGTAAAAGACTGGTGGTCGGACAAAGCCATTACCAACACCTGGGACGAATACATCGAAACCCTTTTGCCAGTCGGAATATCCAACCTGTTTCTATTTGACGGCGAACAAGTAAAAGAACTAGCCGAACTCGAAACTCCGCCGGAGTTTGTCGTCGGCGCGATTAAATCTCTCCTAGGTTTAGAATTAGCAGAACGCCTCGCTGTCGATTTAGAAATATTAGCAGGCCGCAAGCGCAAAGAAATTGCTGGCAAAAAAGACTTGGCAGCTTTAGAAAAAATTGAACAAACTTTTCAGGAAATTACTGATAAGAAAGAGTTGGCGAATGAAAAAAAAGCCAGCTTGAAAAACGAATTAGAAAAAGCTCAAAAAAATCAGCAACAAGCATCAGACAAGTTTATTTATCAAGGCGGAAAAATTGCGGGCGATCGCAGTCAACTAGACACACAGCTAAACGACTACAGAAATCAAGCAGACAAAACCCGTCTAGCCATGATTGAATTGGCATCAAATACGCTACCGCTAGCGCTTATTTCACCCTTGCTAACCGCTGCAAAAACCCAAGCAGAAACCGAAGCCAACCAGCAGCAAGCAAAGATTGCCCAAAATGTTATCAAACAAAGAAGCGATCGCCTCCTCAACTATATCGCCGAAATCTCCTTAAATCCCCAACAGCTAGATAAAATCCAAGACTTCATCCGCCAAGAAGATCGAGAACTCGAACAGCAAGCCGGAACCGACAGCCCGCCCTGGATAGATGCCAACAACGACAACATCCAGCAACTACAAAATCTCCTGGGATACCAAATCAAAGCCCAGCAAAATCTCGCCGCCCAACAAATAGCAGAAATCACCCACATCGAAACAGAAATCGACTTTACAGACAGACAACTTGCTGTCGCAGCTTCCCCCGAAGCTTACGATAAACTAGAATCAGAGGTCAGGAATGCTCAAAAAGCAGTAGCAATCGCAGCAGCAGCCGTGGAATCAGCCGATCGCCGAATCGACGAACTAGACAAAGAATTAGCCAAGACCCAGAAACAACTAGAAAGCTACAGTAGCGAATACATCACCATCAGAAACAGCCAACACGCGATCGCTTCGATCGCGAAAGCGCAAAATACTCTCAAACTGTTCAAAGAAAAACTCACCCTCAAAAAACTCAACAAACTCGAAATAGAGATTACCGACTGTTTTCGCTACCTGTTGCACAAAACCGACCTCGTGCACAGAGTTGCGATCGACACTGACACATTTAGCCTTTCGATTTACGATCCAGAAGGCAAACCTGTGCCCAAACACAGACTTTCGGCCGGTGAAAAACAACTGCTGGCGATCGCCTTTTTGTGGGGATTGGCCAGAGTATCCGGGAGACAGTTACCAGTTGCGATCGACACTCCCCTCGGCCGCCTCGACTCATCTCACAGAAACAACCTAGTCGAACGGTATTTTCCCTCAGCTAGCCACCAAGTCATCCTGCTTTCTACCGACACGGAGATTAGCCAAACAGAATATGATAAGCTGCAAGAATTAGAGGCGATCGCCCACAGCTACCTCCTCAATTATGACTCGGCCAAACGCCAAACTACCGTCGAACCTGGTTATTTCTGGGCATGAACCGCAGATGAGGGCAGATGAACACGGATGAACGCAGATTGGATTTGATGGTTTTTGGTATAGTTTTGGATGTGGGATTTTTTTAACCGCAGATGAGGGCAGATGAACACGGATGAACGCAGATTGGAGTTGAATGAGATTACTGAAAAAATTATTGGGTGTGCTTTTAAAGTAGGAAATACTTTAGGTTGTGGATTTTTGGAGCAGGTTTATCAGAATTCTTTGGTTTATGAACTTCGTAAAACAGGAATGTTGGTCGAACCTCACTTTACAATTTATGTCCATTATGAAGATATAATCGTTGGCAAATTCATCCCAGATGTGTTAGTGGAAAGAGCCGTGCTTGTAGAACTAAAAGCTATTAAATCAATGGGTGAAAGAGAAATGGCACAGTGTCTCAATGCGATAAAAGCTACAAAACTCACCGTCTGCTTGCTCATTAATTTTGGCAATCCTAAAGTAGAAATTAAACGAATAGTCAATAACTTCTAAACGCCAGATACAATCTCATGCTATCATCTGCGTTAATCCGTGTTAATCTGCCCCCATCTGCGGTAACAAAAGTATCAACCTATGGAACCACCAGTCGATCGCATCTGCCTCTCTCAAACAGCCAAAGACCAACTATCTAAACTGAAACGATCGACTAAAATCGATCGGTGGAACGTCCTGTGCAGGTGGGGATTTTGCCGATCGCTCGCCGAACCCAGCATCCCATCCCCAGTACCGATTAAGAGCGACAGCAATGTCGAACTAAGCTGGGATGTTTTTGGTGGCGACATGGCGGATATCTTAATCATTGCGCTCAAGCAGCGGTGTTATCAAGATAATTTGGGTACGGAAAAAGAAACTCTCGCCAAGCAGTTTCGCCTACACTTGCATCGAGGTATTGGCTATTTAGCTGGCGATCCGAATATTAAGAAGATTGAAGATTTGGTGGCGATCGCGCTTTCGCCTGAGAAGTTGAGAAATTAAACGAACCGCGAAGGCGCGAAGGACGCGAAGGAAGTAAGAGAAGGGAAGAGAAAAAGTTTACAATTTATTCAGGAGTGCTATAACTTCCAATTGTTGGCTGTCGCGGCGGAGGATTTTATGGCAAATTACAAATTTTACCTGATAGAATAGGGGTTGGAAGGAAGTAGATGTTTGAAAGTAGTAGTTGAGGAGTTCCATGGAGCTATTGTTAAATTCGATGATTTCACAATAGGAACTTTCTTCTACTTCCAGTTACACTCAACTGTCACTTCCTGCGCTGACTCGCTCGCCCTCAACGCCCAAAACCCCCAAACCCTGACCAAATCAAACATTCTTCCGATCGCCCTCCCTGCATTCCCAAGTCTAAAAGCAGACAATTCAACAACTGTCAGCTACCCACTTGATAAATTTCCCCCCTCTTCCTTCTGACTAATGACTGCTGACTTCTTCCTTCAGTAACAGCGGGAAAAAATGCCCCACAGGCCCTTGACCTTCCCCAATATCTAAAGCATATTTCAGAGCAGTAGTAACATAATTTTTAGCCGATGTCACCGCTGTAAATAAATCTTTACCTAATGCTAGATTAGCAGCGATCGCAGCACTCAATGTGCAGCCAGTCCCGTGAGTATTCCCAGTATCAACCGTCTCAGTTTTCAACACATCCAACCGCGTACCGTCAAACCAAACATCAATTCCCCGCAAATCTCCCGCCATCCCGCCACCTTTGACTAAAACAGCTTTCGCGCCCGATCGATAAATCTCCTGCGCGGCCGATCGCATATCATCTAAAGAAACAATCTTTCTTGAACTCAAAATCTCAGCCTCAAAGCGATTCGGAGTTACCACAGCCGCCAAAGGAATCAAATTATCCCGCAAAAATGCGATCGCCCCGTCATCAATCAGTCGATCGCCCGATCGCGAAACCATCACCGGATCGACAACCAAATTCCCTATATTTAAATGCTGTACCTGCTCCGCCACCGCCACCATAATCTCCCGGTTTAGCAGCATCCCAGTCTTCGCAGCCTGCACCCCAATATCCCCAACCACCGCCTGGATTTGAGCAACCACAGCCTCCGCAGACAAAGCATCCACCCGCGTCACCCCTAAAGTATTTTGAGCTGTCACGCAAGTCAGAGCACTCGTACCGTGCACGCAGTGAAATGCAAACGTTCGCAAATCCGCCTGAATCCCGGCCCCGCCACCGCTATCAGATCCAGCCACAGTCAAAGCCACAGGAATTCTCGATTTAATCATATTTTTTGCAGCCGGAAAAAAACGCAAACAAACGCAGATAAATTCCATATTATCCGCGTTCATCCGTGTTCATCTGCCATCATCTGCGGTTCAAAATCCCCAACCAAATTAGCTATGATTAAAATTAATGTAAAGAATTATTGCAAACAACTGTGAAAATCACCCGCATCGACCTCAACTCCTGGATCTTCCACATCTCCGGCCAAACCATCTTAGTCGATCCCTGGCTAGTCGATCCCCTGGTATTTTACGGTCAACCTTGGCTGTTCACCGCCTACCACAATACGCCTGTCGCCTTTACCCCCAGTACCTTACCGCCGATCGATCTTATCCTAATTTCCCAAGGCTTAGACGACCACTGTCACAGACCAACACTCGAAAAACTCGATCGCACAATTCCCGCGATCGCCTCACCCACCGCCGCCAAAGTCCTCAGCAGTTTAGGCTACACAAATATCACATCTTTAGCAAATTGGCAAGAGTCTAAATTTAAAGAAATATTACAAATCACCGCCGTACCCGGAGCCGAAATCCAGCCAGGACAAGAAGAAAACGGTTATCTGCTCAAAGATTTAAACAGCGGCGAGACACTTTATTACGAACCACACCTACCGCCCTTAGAAAAAGTCAAACAGAAAATAGACACCGTAGACGTAGCCATCGCCCCCGTCATCGGTCAAATCTTCCCCTTCCTCGGACAAATCATCATCGGCCCTGCGGAAGCTCTGAAGCTTGCGCAAACCCTAAAACCTCGGTTTTTTGTACCTACAACCACAGGAGATATCCGAGCCACCGGTATTTTACCAATGTTCGTCAAGTCGATCGGCAGCATCCCCGAATTTCGCGATTTACTCGCCAATGCGGGACTATCTACCCAGCTACTCGAACCCGAACCCGGACAAACCCTAGAGATTTTAGATTTTAGATTTTAGATTTTAGATTTTTTATATTTTAGATAAATCTAAAATACCAAATCCCAGATCTCAATAGATTTTAGATTTTTCAGATTGGAGATTTATCGACAATCCACAATCCACAATCTAAAATCTAAAATCTAAAATCTAAAATTATTTGGTTGGGCGACGATTGCGCAAAAACTCAGGAATATCCAATCCGAAATCCTGCGGTTTCGTTTTCGCATCCTGCGGCTGTTGAGCAGGAGTCACCGGCACAGTCGCAGCCCGCCAAGGAGCATTAACATTTTGCGTGCGCGAAGCCTGAGACGATGAGATCATTTCCCCCGAAAAACCAGTAGCGATCACAGTAATCTTAATTTCGCCCTGAAGCCGCTCGTCAATCACGGCTCCAAAAATAATATTGGCATTCGGATCGACAACTTCGTAAATCGTCTCAGCCGCTGCGTTTACTTCATGCAGCGTCATATCTGTACCGCCCGTGATGTTAAACACTACACCTCTAGCGCCCTCGATCGATGAAGCCTCCAGCAAAGGCGAAGAAATCGCCTGCATCGCAGCCTCTCTAGCCCGCGATTTGCCCGATCCCACACCGATACCCATCAAAGCCGAACCCGCATCCGCCATTACAGCCCGCACGTCAGCAAAGTCAACATTCACCAAACCGGGAATCGTAATAATGTCAGAAATACCCTGAACCCCCTGGCGCAGGATATCGTCAGCAACTCGGAAAGCCTCTTGTACTGGCATTTGTTCCGAAATTACCGACAGCAGCTTGTCGTTAGGAATCACGATCAGCGTATCCACCCGGCTTTGCAAAGCCGCAATTCCTTCTTCAGCTTGGCTGGTGCGCCGCCGTCCCTCAAACGTGAAAGGCCGGGTTACTATACCCACAGTCAAAGCGCCCATTTCCTTAGCCACTTCCGCGACAATCGGAGCCGCGCCCGTGCCCGTACCGCCACCCATGCCGGCCGTGATAAACACCAAATCGGCGTGATTCAAAGCATTAGCAACTTCGTCGCGAGACTCTTCAGCAGCCTTTTGTCCGATCGCTGGATTGCCACCAGCACCCAAACCGCGCGTCAACTTTTGCCCGACTTGCAAGCGTTTCGGAGCATTTGAGAGCACCAGAGCTTGGGAATCGGTATTCACGCACCAAAACTCGACACCAGAAACCTCGCTAGCAATCATCCGGTTAACGGCATTGCCGCCACCACCGCCAACGCCAATTACTTTGATTTTGGCGGCACTGCTGGGCATTATGTCTTTGGGATTGACCATAGGATCGATATCAATACTATCTACATTTACATAACCAGACTTGCGTCTAAACGGATTGGCGGAATCTAAGGCCACCGGAAAATTTTTTACTTCTTCCGAAGGGGGACTGTCTTGGTCAGACCCCTGACTATTATTAAGGTTCATGAGAGTCTGGGATAGTAGATTACAGCTTTTTAACTAAACTAAACGCCAATTCACCATCAACTATAGGCTAATGTTGCGCGAAAAACTAACACTGGTCGAGGCTCAATGTTAGCAATCTCGGATGCAAAGCCGATGTTCCTCGCCCATAGCTTGCATACCCCCATTTAGGTGCTTGTGCAGAAGCTACTTCTGCGCAAGGCAAAATCAGAAAAATCGATAATAGCCCTTAACGCATCGGATCGAACCCAAAGTTATGATTTTTTTGCCGATGCAGATCGGTATCACAAAAGAGCCCTTATTTCCAGTCTCGCGTATTGATGCCCAGATGTAAAAATTCTGATTGTCGATCGTTGACTATACCTTCTCGCCCCCTTTGCCAGACACAGGCTCAATTCTGGGCCGGAGTTGGTGTGGGAGTTGAACTCTCCAAACTAGGAGGGGGTTCTGGCAAGTGGACGATCGGGGCAGCAGGATTTCTCAAGTCAATGTAGGCTATTTTGCTTGAATCTAGCTGTTTTGGCAATTGTCGCATTCGGTCTAAAACCTTAAGCTGCTCGCTAGTCTTGGAACTGTACGGCCCTAAGTGTACCGTACCGATTTCTGTTTTCAAGATCAAGTTATTTGGGTTTTGCCAATCTATCTCAAACACTTTCACAGTCAAGCCGCTGAGTCCTTGGTAAAACTTCGGCCACGAGGCTCGATACTGTTCCAAAGGCCCGATAACTTTTAAAGTTGGCAAAGAATGCTGGGACTCCTTTCCCTGAGCGCTGCCCGGTTCGATCGAACTCTTGTGCGATCGCACAGCAGCATAACTATCCGACGGCATCCAACCTCCGCGAGCATCCAGCCACCCCACCTTGTCCTTATCGCTAGATTTCAACACCGCAGTCGGCTGCGCCACTGCCACCGGCAGCCTTTCTGACACTTCTATCGTCAAAGAAGGCGGAAACAAGTTGCGAGTCACCTTCGCTTTGGCGATCGGCCCGGTTGACTCCAGCTTTTGGGCCAGGGCCTGCGGTTGAATTCCCCACAGCGACTGCGGGTAAGACAGCGGCACCAAAGAGCGCACCGCCTTATCCGACAGCCACTGATTACCCTCCACCTTCACTTGTTCCGATCGAGCAATCAACCAAGCCGGCTGTGCAATCCACCACAGCAAAAATGAGGCAATCGCGCTCGCTGCCAGCATTTGCCACAGCAGGGCCGCCGATCGAGCACGACGCTGCCGCCGCAACTCTTCGCGTCTGCGCCCTAACTCTGTTTGAGAAACCGCTCCAAAACTAGCCATCTACACTCTTGACAATTTAGTAAGGATTCGCAAAAATTTAAAACTCTTTCATCTCTCGAACGCAGACCCCTGCCCCATACCATTTAACCAGATCCCCGGGAAATTACCCAGACTCTGGCTAATATCCGTACAATCACTGATCTAGCTAGGTAATTAAAAATTCTTAATTTTTAATTCTCAATTCCCGTGCCGTCCGGTTGATTAGCAGATAGAGGTTGTTTGGGTATTTAGGGCATTACCCCACATGGCAAAGGGTGACAAATCAAACTAAACTCAACAAAAGAAAGTTTAGACTTTCGATTAACTTTTTAACTTTTATTCGGCTTCAATTGTGATCGCACTGGAATTAGACAGATTTTATAAAGCCTGCAACCCGAGCAAGACCCTTGTCGCGGGAGACCCAGGAGATTATCAATACTACATCGATTTTGGTTCCGTGCGGGGCGGCAAAATCATTGAATCTCTACAGCGAACCATCACCCGGATCTCCCCCAACGAGCCAACCTGTCAGCTATTTACAGGACATATCGGCTGCGGGAAATCTACCGAATTGTTTCGACTCAAAGCTGAGCTAGAGCAAGAGGGTTTTTGCGTCGTCTACTTTGAATCTTCCCAAGACTTAGACATGGGCGATGTAGATATCAGCGATATTTTGCTCAGCATTGCTCGCCAAGTCAGCGAAACTATGGAATCGGCAAGGATCAAACTCAGACCGAGCTATTTTACAAATCTGTTTGCAGAAGTGGCAGAATTTTTGCAGACTCCCATAGATTTATCAGCGGAAGCGGAGTTATCTATAGGAATTGCTAGAGTCACTGCTAAAACTAAAGATTCTCCCAAACTACGATCGCAACTCAGGCAATATCTCGAACCCCGCACCAACAGCATCTTGCAGTCGATCAACGAAGAACTCCTCGACAGAGCTAATGCCGAACTCAAGCAGCAAGGCAAAAAAGGACTCGCCGTGATCGTGGACAACCTCGATCGCCTCGACGCCTCCCTCAAGCCCAGCGGACGCACCCAGCCAGAGTACCTGTTTTTAGACCGCGGCGAACAGTTGAAAAAACTCAATTGTCACGTCGTCTACACGATTCCCCTGACTTTAATTTTTTCCAACGACTTCGGCCGTCTCGCCAGTCGCTTTGGAGTCAAACCCAAGGTGATGCCGATGGTACCGGTGCTCAGGCGTGAGGGCTGCGACCACATCGAAGGAATGGCACTGCTCCGCCAGTTAGTATTGGCTAGAGCTTTCCCCACAGTTGCTCCCGCTCAACGCATCGATTTGATTTCCAAAGTCTTTGACTCTCCCGAAACTTTAGACAGGCTCTGCCGGATTAGCGGCGGTCACGTTCGCAATCTACTGATGCTTTTGTATAGCTGTTTGCAGCACGAAGATCCCCCCTTCTCTCGCGAATGTCTTGAAAGCGTTATTCAAGAATATCGCGATGACCTTTTGGGAGCCATCAATGACACGGAATGGGAACTGCTGTTTCAAGTCGTCAACCGACAAAGTGTAACTGGCGAAGAAGAATCTCAAATCTTGTTGCGCAGTATGTTTGTTTTTGAATACCGGGATCAAGAAGGTCGCTGGTTTGGTATCAATCCAGCTTTAGCAGAAACCAAAAAATATCAGGAGTGGCATCAGCGCACTCACCAAAAATAGTTATAATTTTTGAGCTGGCGAGAGAGACTGTCACAACCCTTTGCTCCAGTGACGCCAGCAATTGTTTAACATTATTTCTGCAAAACAATGCAACGGTTGGCGAGTTCCTAACCAGGAGCTTATTAAGTCATTTTACCTGCTTTCATATCCATCAAAAATAGAAAATGTAAAGGGTATAACTTGTAATTTACTGCTCAAAATTCGGAACTACTACCATCTGTTCCACAAATCAGTTAGCGGTTTTTATCGTTGGCTGATTTTTGTTGAATGGTGGCTGCACGTCGCCAGTTTTGTCGTGGCGTCAGATTTGACACCAACCAGGACTTGCCCCAATCCCAACTCTCATATCTGCAATGCCAGACCCCCTACCTATTTCTCGTTTTATCTGTTGCTATTAGTCTCAAATAACCAATCTATAGCGACAAGTTAATTGGTTTTGTTTGCTAAATTAATGCTACATATATCCAAGTTGTTTGCTAACAGCGATTTTTGGATATTTTTCCTAAACTTGGCGGTGGGCTATTTATGACTTGTAGCCATTTATCTGTAACTGACAAAAAAATATCTAAGGCTGCCTTTAAGTTTTACAGCCAAGTTTCGCATTCTCTGAGATTGAGAGGTATGATGTGTTTAGATTAAACCTAATGACTGTGTAGGTATTCATAGGAGAAGTACAAAAAACTACGTATTCCTACAGATATAAAGCGCTGGACAGATACGAGTGTCTCTAAGTAGATACGGTTTCCGTCAGGCTCTGCGATCGTTAGGTAATAGATTTCTGCAAAAGGGGTGCACGCATGACGGATCTGCTTAAACTACAAGAAACTGCCAGCTACAACGAGCGATCGCTCAAAACTCTGCTACGCTCCATCACGATGTCTCAACAGCAATTTTCGCTAATTTTGGTGCGGTGCAACTACGAGCAGTTGCGGCAGCACATAGCGCAGCGCCTGCGAGAAATGTCCCCAGTTCCAATTCAAGATATCGTCCTGCCAGTTTCAGTCAAAACCCTCTACACTACTCTGCGGGCAAATACTTTAGCCAGCGGGTCTTTGCCTGTCGGTTCCGCCTCGGCTGTGATGGTATTCGGCTTAGAAACAGTAGTAGCGATCGACGAACTGATGGCCTCTACCAATCAAGTGCGAGACGAATTTCGCAAAAATTTTTCCTGCCCAGTCATTTTGTGGGTAACAGATGACATAGTAAATAAAATGATTCGTCTGGCTCCGGATTTCAAAAGTTGGGCCGCCGCCACAATAAAATTTGAAATGGCCGTTGACGAACTAATTAATTTCCTCACCCAACGGGCAGATACTATATTTAAAGTAGGGGAAGTCACCCAAGAACTAGGCAGCAGCACCGCTGGCACTAGACCCGCCTTTGCAACCGGAGAAACCGACTGGGACAAAGGCCCCGCGGCTGGGGAAATCAACCCCCCAGAGCCGTTTCTGAGCGTGAGTTCTCAACCCCAAAACGAACGAGTATCAGATGTCAGTTTTTATTCGCCTTTGAGCCCTGGCAATACCCTCGATTTGGCGATCGGCTCTTTGTCGCGCCGAGAACTAGAATTAGCTTTAAAAGATTTGCACAATCGGGGTCAAGAACTAGAACCAGCCCTCAAAGCCAGCCTGCAATTCGTTCTCGGTCGAGATTACTACGTCAGCGACCAAACCGAAACAGCCTTAATTCACTACCAAGAAAGCCTAGCATTTTGGCAGCAGCAAACTGGCAATTGGGAACTGGCAAACTGGGAATATTCCGAAAACCGATCGACTCTCTCATCCTCTTTGCCGAATCCTGTCCCCAACATCTTATTTTTAGAGAGAGAAGGCATTGTGCTGTTTCACATAGCTTTGTGTCACCGCCTGCAAGCAGCGCGCAATCCCGTAGCCAACCGCCACCACTGGGAACAAGCTTGGATTAGCTTGGAACAATCTAGAAATGCTTTCTCTCTTGCCGATCGCCCGGAATTGGTAGCTGAGGTGACAGCACACCTCGGACAAGTGCTACAGCGCCTGAAAGCTTGGGGAGAGTTACAAGCATTAGCTGAAAACTCTTTGCAGTTGCACTTCACCTACGGTACTCCCAGCCAACTAGCTCAAGATTACGGTTTTTTGGCAGAAGTTGCCCTGCAACAGTCGAGATGGAGTCAAGCCCGCCAGCTAGCGGAGTTGGCCTTGGCGATTTTGGATCAAACCCCTAACGATTTGAGATTGCTGATTGAAGATTTGAGATTGGGGTTTGCGGGCAATTATCCAGAATTTGTGGGTGCTAACGACTCGAGTAACGATCCCAAATCTAAAATCCAACATCCGAAATCCGATCGCAGTTCGTATCTGTTACTGTTAGCGAGAAGTTTGCGACAGTTGGGTCAGTGGGAAGCGGCGGTGCATTCTTTGGAGTTGGCTCAAATTCAAAGCGAGCCGAAGTACGATCCTCGACTTTACATTGATATTTTGACCGAACTGCAAACGGTTTATTTTGAGCAGGGAGAGTATCTCAAAGCTTTTCGGATTAAAAAAACCCAGCGCTCGATCGAGTATCAATACGGATTTAGAGCTTTTATCGGAGCTAGCCAATTGCAGCAGCAGAGACAAGCGGTGAATCCTTCGAGCCCGTCGGCTCAAAATCAAGCGGCGATCGCAGCGTCGATGACAGCTTACTCCCGCCAAAAAGATATCAATAAGTTGCTCGAAAGAATTAGCCGGGACGACCATAAATTAACTATTATTCACGGGCCCAGCGGAGTCGGGAAAAGTTCTTTAGTCAACGCCGGCTTAGTACCTGCTCTGAAAAATATTACTCCGGGCGCGCGGGATACCTTGCCCGTAGTAATCAAAGTCTACACCGACTGGCTGCTGGAATTAGAAAATGCTTTGAACGGCGCACTGTACGACAAACAAGCTGAAGAGGAAAGGAAATTAATCGCTAAAGGAGTACAGGAAATACACAAAAAAAGTTGCTCTGTTATCCCCGGTCGCAGCTCGGAAACTTCTTCTTTTATTATAGACCAATTGCGCGACAATGCCGAAAATAATTTGTTGACGGTGCTGATTTTCGATCAATTTGAAGAATTTTTCTTTGTCTCGACCTCAGTAGCACAAAGACAGATTTTTTATAACTTTTTGCGCTTATTTTTGAACCTGCCTTATGTCAAGGTAATTTTGTGCTTGCGCGAAGATTATTTGCACTACTTGCTCGACTGCGATCGCTTCCCCGACCTCGACGCCATTAACAATAATATTCTCGACAAAAGCATCCGCTACCAACTGCGGAGTTTTTCGCTCAAAGACGCGCGGGCTGTGATCGGACACTTGACGGAACGGGCGGAATATTATTTAGATCCGGCACTGATCGATGCCTTCGTAGCAGATTTAGCAGACGAACTGCAAGAAGTGCGACCGATCGAACTACAGGTGGTGGGAGCGCAACTGCAAGAAGAAGGTATTACCAGTCTATCGCAATACCAGCAATTGGGCGACAATCCCAAAGCAGAATTAGTCAAGCGATCGCTCGAAGGAGTCATCTCGGACTGCGGCTTGGTTAACGAAGACTCAGCCTGGAAAATTTTGTTTTCCCTGACAGATGAAAGAGGAGTGCGCCTGATTAAAACCAAACACGAACTCTCGTTAGTGACAGGTCAACAGCCGACAGATACCGCAGAAAATAAATTGTTGGCTGCCGGAAGCAGGAGCCAAATTGCCTTACAGCTAGAACTCGCAAAAGAGCCAGAAAGCGGACACAATAAAACCGACAGCCTCGACTTAATTTTAGACATTTTAGTCGGTCACGGTTTGCTATTTTTGCTGCGGGAAGCGCCGGAAGACCGCTATCAATTAGTACACGACTATTTAGTGCGACCGATCCGCCAAAGATTTGGCTTAGAAGCGAGACTGCACAAAGCAGAAGCCGACAAAAAGATGAGTCAAGCACAGCTCTACCGAGCTAATACTTTTCTCAAACAACTGCTGGGAGTAGCAGCGATCGGAGTCATGCTGCTCACCAGTTCCACCATCGCCGCCGTAAACTTTTGGTGGCGGGCAGTCGGTCAAAAACAACTAGCTGTGGCGCAAACTCAGCGAGCCGAAATCAGTACCTTAACCGCAGCTTCTGAAGCCCTTTATTTCTCAAACAACAAATTTGATGCCATGATGGAAAGTTTGAGAGCGGGTAAAAAGTGGAGACAGATCGAACACTCCCAGGAAATGCACACGCTCAAGGACACAGAAATTTTGATTTCTGCGGCCCTGCAACAGGCAGTTTATGGGGTGAAAGAACGCAACCGCTTGGAGGGACACGGCGATGTAGTTTGGGGTCTGAGTTTCAGTCCTGACGGTCAAACAATAGCTTCTGCCAGTGTAGATAAAACCGTCAAACTTTGGGGGCGCGACGGCACAATGCTGGCAACGTTTAAAGGTCACACTAACAGCGTCTCCTGTGTCGCATTCAGTCCCGACAATAAAACGATCGCCTCGGCAAGTTTAGATAAAACTGTCAAACTTTGGAAAACTGACGGTACGCTGCTGAGAGATTTGACAGGTCACACTAACAGTGTTACGAGCGTTACTTTTAGTCCCGACGGTCAAACGATCGCCAGTGCGTCTAGAGACCAAACAGTTAAACTGTGGAAAAGTGACGGTACGCTGCTGAGAACGATCGAACAAGTAGCTCCGGTAAATTGGCTCAGCTTCAGCCGCGACGGCAAAATCGTCGCTGTCGCCAGCGATGATGGTAGTGTAAAACTGTGGAGTTATGACGGAAGGTTAATCGCGACTCTGTGGCATAGCGAAAACAAAAAACCGTTGAAAGTGTACGGCCTGAGTTTCTCTCCCGACGGTGAAACCATCGCTACTGCTGGAGAAGATACGACGGTAAAAATCTGGAGCATCGCTGCACTCAAACACCCAGAAACCCAAAAATCAATACGGGCTAACGGCGAATTGCTAGCAACATTGCGCGGTCACACTAAGTGGGTATTTGGTGTGAGTTTCTCTCCCGACGGACAAACACTGGCTTCTGGAGGTGCAGACGGAACTGTCAAACTTTGGAGTCTGGCTAATGTTGGTGACAAACGCCCGACGGATGCTAGCAATATTAAACCAGAAAGCCGCTTGTTGAGAACTTTTGAAGGACACGCCGATCGAGTTACTCAGGTAAGTTTTAGCCCCGACGGTAAAACCTTGGCTTCAGCAAGTTTTGACAAAACACTCAGGCTGTGGCGGCTCGATGATGTGCCGCTCAAAACCCTCGACGGACACCAAAACCGGGTGCAAAGCGTTACTTTCAGCCCTGACGGCCAGCTACTGGCTTCTGCTTCTACCGACAAAACTATCAAACTCTGGAGCCGCACGGGACTTTTGCTCGAAACCTTGGAAGCACACACTCAAAGAGTCTCTAGCGTCAGTTTCAGTCCCGACGGGCAGCTACTGGCTTCTGCGAGTTATGACAAAACGGTGAAAGTCTGGAATCTCAAAGAAGATCGGAGGCTGAATAATATTCTGCCTTGTCCTTCGGCTCCGCTGTTCCCCTGTTCGCCTTCTGTGTTGTTTACTCTAGAAGGCCACGCCGACAGCGTGATGAGCGTTAGTTTTAGCCCCGACAGCGAGACAATCGCTTCGGCGAGCAAGGATAAAACCCTGAAACTCTGGACGAAAAACGGCAGGTTGATTAAGACTTTGACGGGACATAAAGGCTGGGTGACTGGGGTGACATTCAGTCCTGATGGAGAAATGCTGGCTTCTGCGAGCGATGACGGTACTGTCAAACTCTGGAATCGGGACGGTGTTTTGCTGAGGACTTTTGAAGGGGCTCACAACAGTTTTGTGTTGGGGGTGGCTTTTAGTCCTGATGGCAAAATGCTGGCTTCGGCTGGTTACGACAATTCGGTGAAACTGTGGAAGGTTGATGGGACTTTGGTGGCGACTCTGCTGAAGGGTTCTAGCGATAGTGTGACTAGCGTGAGTTTTAGCCCGGATGGTTTGTTGGTGGCTTCGGGTAGTTACGATCACAAGGTGAAACTGTGGAGCCGTAGCGGGACGTTGCTGAAAACTTTGACTGGTCACAAGGATAGTGTGATGAGCGTGAGTTTTAGCCCGGATGGGAAGGTTCTGGCTTCTTCTGGGCGGGACAATCGGGTGATTTTGTGGAATTTGGATCTTGATGATTTGCTGGTGAGGGGCTGCGACTGGGTGGGGGATTATCTCAGAACTAATCCTAATGTGAGCGATCGCGATCGGCGTCTCTGTGACGGGGTGGCGGCAAAACCTCCATTTTAGGTAATGGGGAATGCGGAATGGGGAATAGGGAATGGGTTCAGCGAAAAAATCTCTTTTATGAGAGAGAGTCGGCGGTTGAAAACCGATACTACACAAACGATGTCCGCCGGACGGCGACTAAGAAATCAAGGAATATTCCAGCCTGGGTTTGGTATCAAAATTCAAAACTCAAAACTATTTCCCCCTTCCCCTTGCTCTCGGCTTCCTGTAAAGTAAATAATTGTAAAGAAATATGAGTTTTCTCTTATCCTCTGGTTAAGACCGCCAGCTAACATTCACAATTAAGACCCGAATTAGAAGTTCCTATGTCACAGCTTTTCCCGCGCAAATTTCTTGCCTCTGCTGCCGCCTTTTTTCTGGCTTTGTCGGTGTGGACGATCGCACCGGCGGCCCATGCTTTCAACAATCCCGATTTGTTGCCCCAAGTTCAGACGCCGATCATTGATTTAGCTAAAGCCCTCACGGATATTGAGGAAGAGGGTTTGGCAAAAAATTTAAATGCTTTTGAAGCCGAAACCGGCTGGAAGCTGCGAGTGCTGACTCAGTACGATCGCACGCCCGGTTTGGCTGTAAAAAGTTATTGGGGCTTAGACAATAAAAGTGTGTTGCTAGTTGCTGACCCGCGCGGTGGCAATTTGCTGAATTTTAATGTGGGCGACGCGCTGTATCCGCTGCTGCCGCGAACTTTTTGGGTGGAACTGCAAACCCGCTATGGCAATCAGTTTTTTGTGCGGGACAATGGCGAAGATCGATCGATCATTGAATCTTTGGAGTCGATAGAAGGCTGTTTGCGTCAGGGTGGATGCCGCGTGGTTCCAGGTTTGCCTAGGGAACAGTGGGTGCTGACTTTAATTACGTCGGTGCTTGGCGGTGTGATCTGCGGGTTTGCCGCTCAGCCTCGGAAACCGGGACAGGGTGTGGCTTGGCAGTGGGCGCTGATTTTTTCGCCGCTGTGGGGGATTCTGTTTTTGGCTTTCGGACTTGGGCCTGTGGTGACTCGGACTTCGGACTGGCTACCTGTGGCTCGAAATGTGGCCGGTTTTGCGATCGGGGCTTTGGTGGCATTCCTGACTCCGGTTTTGGGTAAGTCTCCTTCTGAAGAAACTTAGTTTTTTTAAGAGTCATTAGTCATTAGTCATCAGTCATCAGTCATCAGTCATCAGTCAACCCTTCTCTTTCGCAAGCTGTCAACTGTCAACTGTCAACTGTCAACTGTCATCAGTGTGACTCTTAGAAACCGGGTTTTTTACGGAATCTAGGCCACAACTAAGTTAACTCGTGAAAAACCCGGTTTCTAGGCCCGGCACCCAAGTCCAAAGAAACCGGGTTTTTTGGACTTGGGTGCGCTGCGCAACCAAGTTAACTCAAAAAAGAAAAACCCGGTTTCTGCCCGCGTGGGCGAGTCTGGAGATGATGTGTCCGCTACCAAAAGTGTCCAAAAATCGGCTCTTGAGCAATAACTAATGACTGATGACTAATGACTAATCACTAAAAGCTGGTAAGCTAATACCTAACAATTCACAGGCGACAGCTATCCAACAAATGGAATGGCACGTAAGCGATGCCCAGAGTCTGGGATTAATCGATAACGAAATTGGCGACCACGGTTTTTCTGCGGCGGAGTACGAAATAGTCCGCCGTGTGATCTATGCGACTGCTGATTTTGAGTACAAGTCTTTAATTAGTTTTTCCGATCAGGCTTTGCAAGCCGGGGCGGCGGCTTTGGCTGCTCGAACTACGATCGTGGTAGATGTGCCGATGGTGCAGGTGGGCATTACGCCGCTGATCCAGAGCACCTTTGCGAATCCGGTTTACTGTTCGATGGATGCTTTGACACGCCCTCAAAAGGAACGAACTCGGGCGGCTTGGGGGATTGAAACTTTGGCAAGACGCTATCCTGAAGGGATTTTTGTGGTTGGCCAGGCTCAAACTTCTTTGTCGGTGCTGGTGGATTTGATTGAATCGGAGGAAATTCGGCCGGCTTTGGTTATTGGTACGCCTTCTGGGTTTGTGGGGGTTGACGTGGCTAAGTCGCGGCTGCACGATTCGATGGTTCCTCATATTCGGATTGAGGGGCGCAAGGGTTCGGCGGTGGTGGCTGTGGCGATTGTTAACGGTTTGGTGGATTTGGCTTGGCAGGCTTACGGCCAAGAGGGCAACAGTTTATGAGCTTTGCTATCTAAATAGGAGCGGATACTAATTTTCCTGTCATCTGTCAGCGCAAATGTAGCCGTTGCTTGATTTTTGGTAGGATTTGCTTGATTTTGGCGATCGCCCATACCGACATCCACACGCCAAATCCCGCACTGAGGCTAATCAGCAGCACGAGTATAAATGACGGGATTTCGATGTTGCTTAATGGGAAGTAAAATTTGCGATCGGGCGGGTCTTGTTTGATCAAATAAGGAGCTACGCTGGCTACTATGCCGACAAATCCTAAAGCTGAGCCTACTATTTGAATGGTTGCTTGTAATTCTGCATCGCGATAGGCTTCTTCGATCGCCACTACGCCCCTAATTGCTTCCATCGCCTTGTCTAAGGCAACCGTACCGTGTTTGTAGTAACCTAGGTCAGCTTTGATTTGTTTGGTAAATTGGGGGCAAGTCTCTTGGCTGAATAATTCTAGGAAGCTCAAGTCATAATAATTTTTGCCATCCCTATCATTATAAATTTTCCTAGATTTGATGTCAAGACTTATTTGATTTAATTTATTTTTGTAATTTTGGGCGTTAATGGCGATCGTATTTTGCCTAAATTCCAAATCAATCAGCAACCGGGTATACTTGAGGGCGCGGGGAGGCATCTCAATTGTCTGACGTGCGAGATGTTGCAAGTCATCTTCATTTAAACCGGTACCCTTCAATTGTTGCTGCTGGGCTGCGTCGTGTTGCAAATACTCAAAAGTGCCGTCGATATCCTGTTCAATTTTTGCGTATTCCTGGCGGATTTCCGAGTAATAGGCGCGACTTTCTTTGTAAGCAAGGATGACTTTGTTGCGGTACAAGCATAAATCTAAAAAATCGGGGTAGTAGATATCCCAGATGTCACTCGTTGTTTGACTGTTGAAAAACCAAATCAAAATCTGTCCGAATTTATCTGGGTAATTGGGATGGCCGTATTCCAGAATTGGGCTGCCGAATAATTCGCCTTGACGGTAAAATTCTGGGAAATCTTCACCGGCAATAAAGGATTTTAGACAGAGTTGACCTAAATTTTTGATATAATTGGGATCTTGTTGGGCTGCTGCTTTTTGTGCTGCGGTTAGCCAAGCTGTTAGCAGGAGAGTTTGAGGGAAATAACTGTTAACTGAATTTGGCAGCAAGCAGTTATCGGGATTAAAATGTTGGAAGATGCTAATATCGACATCAGGTGTTTCTGTGCCGTTAGTTTTTTCGGGAACTTTCAGGTTAAATCCTAAGGCGTAACTGTCATCAATCCGCAACGGTTGGGCAAATCCGGTGAGGAAAATCTGCTGGTTGTCGTGTTTAATTTCTTTAGCTAAAAACAGGGAGTTCCGATTGTTGACAGCTTGTTTGACAATTAGATTGGCGCGGCGGCCTGGTGGTTGTGCGGTTATGTATAAGTTGGTATCATTAAATTCGGCATTAATGTGGAGTTTTTCTTGCAGGATTTCGTTGCACTTGAACCAGAGGTGTTGGGGATTTGAGGTTGGTGGTAGGGCTGGTTGTTGGGGATTTGTAGGGGAATTTGAGCCTGATGATAGGGTATCCCAGGCGTGGAAGGCGAATAAATGAACGTTTGGGGCGTGTACTTGGTTATTTGGATTCATTATTGGTATCGGCAATCTTTTTCTGTTCGAGTTTTTGAATTTCTTCGTAAGCTTTCATAATCATCTCAGGTGCTCTTTTCGTAAGATTTGCGAACGGTTCTAGTGTACTGTGAAGGGGTTGACCGGGATCGGAGATTTCTCGCAACTCATTTCTTAATGCTTCTCCTAAATCGCCATGCTTAGTGCACCAATCTTTCATGGCATCACCAATGGCGGATTGATTGTCTGCTAATGTGGTTATTTTTTTTGCCAAGTTAGGTAAGTCTTTCAAGGCTTCTGACTCTAATTGAAAGATTTCTGGAGATTCTATCAGCAAAGTCATAAAAGCAATAAGGTTTCTGTCGGGGATCATAAATAATTCTCCGTTAATACAATGTGGGATTGGTAATCAGAGGTTGGTGGGGATGGGAATCAAAGATGGTGCATCCGCAAGCAAATATATCCGTAGGGGCGAAGCATGACCGCAGAAAATATGGGATTATAACTAATAAATTATATACGGTCATGCTTCGCCCTCTTCAAAAACTCATATCGATAATTTAACAGCGACGCACCTGATTTGCAATAAGCTTTGCATAATATTTAAATTTAAAATTCGGTGGTGCATCCGCAAGCAAATATATCTGTAGGGGCGAAGCATGACCGCAGAAAATATGAGATTATAACTAATAACTTATATACGGTCATGCTTCGCCCTCTTCAAAAACCAGATGCACCCAGCCGTCTCTACGATATATGGTAAGACAATTATACATCAAGAATACGGATTCGTAGGGTGCGGATTCACGAAAAATCCCTAACTCATATCGATAATTTAACAGCGACGCACCTGATTTGCAATAAGCTTTGCATAATATTTAAATTTAAAATTCGGTGGTGCATCCGCAAGCAAATATATCTGTAGGGGCGAAGCATGACCGCAGAAAATATGAGATTATAACTAATAACTTATATACGGTCATGCTTCTTCAGGCTTCAAACTCGAAAACTCGATGTTTTTTGGGGATTATTCGTGAATCCGCACCCTACGATTTATAATATCGGTGCAGTGTTATGAAGGTGCGTCGCTACTCGAAAACTCGATATTTTTTAGGGATTATTCGTGCGACATACCCTAGGATTTCTAATATCCTGTAGCGCAGAATGCTGCCCAATATTGCGGTTTGCGGAAAGGCGGTTTATTGCTGGTGTCAAAACTTAACCACTCTTTGGCTTTTTCTATTGAATTTTCATCTAATTTTAATGATTCAATCCAAACCATGAAATCCTCGCGGGTGACGGCGCGCATCCAGTTTTGGGTGGCGTTTAAGGCGACGGCTACTGATTTTTGTGATTGCAATTTTTGGTAAAATTTGATCGTGAATATGGCTGTCGCAAAATCATCGACTTTCCATAATGTGCTGACTACATTCATACTTCCTGCATACAAGAAGCCGCTGGGTAAACCGATGTACTCATCTGTCATTGCTGTTGAGTCGGTTAACCCGGTTTCGCAGGCGGAAAGTGTCACGAGGCTACACTGGGGTAATTCTAAATTGCTGAATATTTCTCCCAAGGTTAGGCATTTTTCGGGGATGACTATTTTGCCGCTTCGCATTGTGACATTGCGCTGTTTTTTGACTCCATTCTCTTCAAGCCCCGGTTGGGAGGGGTTAATTTCTGAGGGAATTTCGATGGAACCGGCTAGGGCTAGTAGGGATAGCAGGGGATTGGCAAAGTTGAATACTCCGTGGCAGGAAAAGTGAATGTAGCTGGCGTTGGAGAGGTTTTTGGCATTTTCGGTGAGGGCGATTTTGGTGGCTTGGTTTTTGATTAAGATGTCGTGGAGATTGAATCTTTGTTTGATGGTTTCTACTTCCATGTCGGCGTTGGTTAAGTCTTCGGTGGGATTTTGAATTGCAAATAATGGTTGCAATTCGGGGGCGGGGGTTTTGCGGGTTTTGCTGCGGTTTTTGACGATTTCTAGTAGTTGCAAGCTGGGGGCGTATTTTACTCCGTTGGGGAAGCAGTCTAGGAGGTATTTTGTAGGGGCGGTTTCTTTGGGTTCGTCTTTGGAGGTGAATGGTAGGGCGTGGAGGGGGAATAAATGTAGGTAGCGGTGGGGGATGAGGATTAGTCGATCGCAATTATCCGGTATTTCGGCGACTATTTCGTTGAGGCGCAGGATTTGGGAGAGTTTTTGCAGTTTGTTGGGGAGGGTTTGTTGCCAGATTATGTTGGTTTTTTTGTTGCGGTATTTTTTGAGATATTCGTCTTTCCAGGTTTCTAATTCGGTGGTTTGGCTGGCGGTGATTTGTATGGTATCTATTTTGTTGCGGGTGATGATGAAGACTGATCCGCCCCAGCCGTCATTCTGAGTGGGGGAGTTGGAGTTGTTGGGGTTTTCTTGGGGGGAGTTGGAGTTGTTGGAGTTGCCGATGTACCATTCTACAATGGCGGTTTTTGGATCTAATGTTTGCTGAAATTCGGCGATGTTTAGGGGTTGGACTTTCTGGGTTAGCTGGAATTCTGGTTCTTGCTGTTTGAAGGGTTCGAGGAATTGGGCTAGTTGCTGCAATGCTGTTGCTAAGTTGTCTGTTTGTTGTTGTTGCGATTCGGGGGTGAGGGTGCGGGTTTGAGCTGTGCGCTGCGTGTCGGAGTCTTGGGGAACCCCCCCCAGCCCCCCCTTGGTAAGG
>NZ_JAUBOJ010000024.1:0-7689 GCF_036700185.1 Microcoleus sp. BM001215392
CTTGCGCCGGGCATAAGATTAGCGGGCATACCTCACTTTTTTGAGAAAGGCTGTAGTTGCCCTGATATATAGCCTCGATCGAGTAAGTGAGATACATCCCCACCGATTCCCCATTACCAGAAAGAATTGGTTGAAAGCCGGAACACGAGTGAGGGAGAAATTAAAATCAGACTATTCATTACTCCAATCCTCTTCCTTCTAGGTAGAGGTCGCTCTTAAACTATCAACTGTCAACTGTTGAACAATTACCAGCGAGCACCTTCAGAAATTCGATCGAGGCTATACTTACTCATTCATATTCTTGTAAGTAGCAACCGCAGAAGGTGAACTCCGGTTTAAATAACGGAATATCCAATACTTAAATACCGTATCTAAGATAACTGGAAACGTCGCAATAAACAGAAAGATAAACTGCCGATTTTCTGGAAGTCCCAAATGCTTCGACAAACCTTCGAGAATTACCTCCCAACCGTGAGGTGAGTGGAATCCGACAAACACATCCGTAAACAAAATAATTACGAAAGCTTTTGCACTGTCGCTAAGTCCGTAAACCACATCATCCATGAAAGACTTTAAAATCTCAATTTCTTTCTTGTTGGTGAGGATAATCGCGGCAAAAGCCATAAAGGAAATCAAATCAGCAAAAATATTTTTAATTGCTCCACCGCTTTCACTGCGGTATTCCTCGGCCAGTTCAACTGCTTTCTCCGAAATTTTCTTTTCCCTCTCCTCTGAAGACAGCGACGGAGCCATACCAATTAATGTTTCAAATTTGAGGTGCTGCTCGAATCTTTCCAGTTCTTTAAAGGCTTCTTCTTCCAAGTCAATATTTATAAATACAGGAGCATTTTGCTTGACTCGAAAATGATCGATAATTGGCCCGACAATAAAATTTTTGGAAATTTGATTTGTCAGGAGCGGAACTAAAATCAAAAGTAAAATAAATCTCAGGGAAATGACGGTTTTTACTTTAGAATTGCGGAAATTTTTAACTACTTCTTTTTCCGCTTCCGGGTCTAATTCCTTAGTAATGCGATTCAAAGTTCCCAACAGCGATCGCGGTAATAAATTTACCTCTTCGGAATTAGTATCAACTTCGCCAGCCTGAGTTTGATGAATCTTAGCTGCATTTTTATTTGCTTGAGATAGAGAGCTGTTATTTGTAGATTTGGGCGCTAGGTTTAGCGAAGTGGCAACCGGAACGATCGCAGTTGATTTACTATTATTGATATACTTTTCGATGACTCCATCAATAAACCCTAGCTTCTCAAATACCAGGGACGATCGATCTTTGCTGTCGATATCTAATGGGTGGCGGTGAGGCGGTGCGTTGTAGCCAGCCTTGGGTTTGGCTCCCACCCGATCGGGTAATTCCAAAAAAGAACGGCTAGCATTAAACTCAACCATCCTGGTTTCGATGACCTTAAGGTATTTTTGCAGTTGGGATTTAAAGTAAGACAGAGTGCTGTGTCCGTAATCTCCGTAGCGATCGGAAATTGGTTGACCGCCAAAATGCTCGTCTTCGATCGCCTTAATTGCTAATGCAGCATCATAAGCCTGTTCTAGGGCTCTTTCAGGCGTTTCTCTATACCACTGGTTAGCGCTGTAGAGATATTTTACAAACCTGTTCCATGAAGAAGTGTTCATAACTCAAAGCTAGTTAGTTAGCTGTAGACATCATTAATTAAACTATTCATGGTATGTTAACAAATTTACATAAATTGGGAACGCAGGCAGAAAAGTCAATTTGGATTGTTGGGGCCGCCCGCAGCGGCAAAACCGATCGCCTAGTAGAGCAGTTCTGCGTGTGGAGCAAAACCGTAAAGACAGGGCCCGCAACAGTTTCAAGCCGCGGGCCAGGAGGGCGGCGGCGGGCGGGACAAACCGCCCCGGCAATTTTAGTCTTAGCAGCTAACGGAGACAACCGACTGGAATTAGCCGATCGCATCGCCATCGCTACCCAAGGAAAAAATGCCTTTCACTCGACAACACCCTTCGGTTTTTTTGAGCAAGAAGTATTGCTATTTTGGCCGCTGCTAGTTCAGTCTCTGGATTTGAGGGCTCAATTTCCTCGGAGACTCCAACCTGAAACCGAATTGGAACTTGCCGCCAGACTCTGGCGTCCCTCTCTTGACGAAGGGATTTTGCAACAAACAGGGGTAAGTCAAAACCGAATGGTGCGTCGAACTCTAGATTTATTGCAACTAGCAGCAGTCAGCGGTACGCCGAGAGAAGAAATTCCCAGGATTCTGGAACAGGGATTTGTCGGCGCTGGTGGCTCGAACCAGCTATGGGCGACTGCGGGAGAGTTGTTAGAAAGCTGGCGGGAATGGTGTTTGAAGCGCGGTTTCCTGACTTACGGGATAGTATGCGAACTCTACTGGCGCGATTTGTTGCCAAATCCGGCTTACCAGGAGCAGTTGGCCTCTAGATACCAAGCTGTGATCGCCGATGATGTGGACGATTATCCGGCCATCAGCCGCGATTTGTTCGATCGAATGCTGGATGCTGGGGCGGCGGGAGCATTCTCCTACAATCCGGATGGAGGAGTGCGTTTGGGTTTGGGGGCTGACACCGAATATCTCGGCGAACTCGAAAGTCGGTGCGCCAAGGTCGAAAACTTGGCAGCCCGATCGGGTTTAGCGCCAGAAATCGCAGAAGTCGCGATCGATTTAGCAGTTAATTCTGAGGGTGTTTATCCTTTAGGCTTGAGTTTACCACCATCGGTTCGATCGCTAGAAACGACTTCGCGGGCGCAATTGTTGCGAGAAACCGCTGAGCTGATCGTAGATGCGGTGAAGTCAAAAGCAGTGGAACCGCAGGATATCGCGGTAATTGCCCCTGGGATGGATGCGATCGCCCGTTACAGTTTAACCGAAATACTTGCCCGATCGGGTATCGCCGCGGCATCC
The DNA here is from genome assembly GCF_036700185.1 of Microcoleus sp. BM001215392. Classification (NCBI taxonomy): domain Bacteria; kingdom Bacillati; phylum Cyanobacteriota; class Cyanophyceae; order Oscillatoriales; family Microcoleaceae; genus Microcoleus; species Microcoleus sp. BM001215392. The sequence goes on from NZ_JAUBOJ010000024.1 coordinate 2,913, forward strand.
CTCAACGATCAGCGTCCGCTATCGACTACGCCAGAGATTAGAGCTTTGCTGACTTTATTAGCCTTAGTGTATCCCGGACTCGGCCGAGAAGTCGATCGAGACGCAGTAGCGGAAATGCTGGTAATTTTAGGCAGCCAGAAACACGGCGAAGTAGTAGAAACAGAAGATTCCGAGTCCAGCTTCGGCATTCCAGCGAAAATGGCCAATCAAAAATCGATCGATCCGGTAAGAGCAGGTTTGATCGCCGATCACTGTTTTTGCCCGGATCTCGATCGACCTCAACTGCTGGCGGTTGAAGCCTTTGGGCGGTGGGACAGACTCGGACACCGAGCAGCTTTTGCCTACAAGCAAATTGTCGAGTGGATCGAACTACAGCGGTCGCAACAACAGGAACGGCTGTTGCCAAGTCCAATAGCCCTGCTCGATCGAGCCATCCAGAAATTTTTAATTTCCGACAGAAACCTACCGTACGATCGGCTATCTGCCCTGCGGGAGCTCATGGAAACAGCCGCCCACTACTGGGAAATACACGGGCGAATGCAGCGCCAAGAACCCACAAACCACTCCGAATCAGAAACCATCGCCCAATTCATCAAGTTGTTGCGGACTGGAACAGTCACCGCCAACCCGTTTCCCGTGCGTCCCGAAGGCCCAGCAGCCCGAGCCGTCACCCTCGCCAACATCTTCCAGTACCGCAGCAGCCGGCGCGCCCACAAATGGCACTTTTGGCTGGATGCAGGCTCGCCCCTGTGGCTCAGTGGCGGTGCGGCGACATTGTTTGGCGCTCCCTTATTTGTACGATCGCAACTGGGGCGTCCCTGGCAAACCGAAGAAGAAACCGCCGCCGACCAACAGCGGCTGCGGCGAATTCTGGTAGATTTGTTAAGTCGCACTCGGCTGCTCTACCTTTGTCACAGCGAACTAGCAGTCAACGGCCAAGAGCAAACCGGGCCGCTTCTGCCTCTAATTAACAGCTCTGTTTCTAGTCAGCAGTCAGGATAAGACCTCATACCTGATGCCTTCGGTAAGATGACACAAAAAATTATGACTGCCAAAACTAATTGTTTTTCGGCTACGGGATAAATACATCGGGCAAACTCAAAGCCAAATTTGTAGCTGCGATCGCGGCGATAGTAAAGTGTACCCAAAACAAGCATCAAAACCTGCAAAATTTAATATTTTTAGCTCTAAATATACCAGAGAGAAAAAAATATTATCTAGCAGTTGCAATTTTGATTGAGTATGCTAGAAATGAGCGAGATTTTTAATCAATTTTAAGCCGGATTTGTGGCAACAAACTGATATTAATCAGTTCTTAAAGTTAATCAGGATCGTCGTTTAAAGGAGCCAAAATAATGCCCCCTGCTGTACCAGTTATTATAGTTGACACAACGCCAACTCCAGCGCCAACGCCCGCGCCAACGCCCGAACCAACACCGACACCAACACCGACACCAACTCCAACCCCAACTCCAACCCCAACTCCAACCCCAACTCGCACCCCGACGCCAACTCTAGTAGATGATACATTTGGCGGCATAGACGGCACATTGGGCGGAGGCCTAAGTACCTCGCCCGCCGTCATCGGTGGCATCGTCCGCGGCACAGAAACCAACGACTCCTTAGTGGGCAGTCCCGGGCCCGACGTGATTTCCGGGCTGCAAGGCAACGACAACCTGCGAGGAGCCGGCGGCGACGATTTACTATTTGGCAACGAAGATGACGACGTGCTGTACGGCAATGAGGGCAATGACGTTCTCGATGGCGGTTCGGGACTCGATACCCTGTACGGAGGCAAAGGCAACGACTCCCTGGATGGGGGAAATAACCCGGATTTGCTCTACGGCAATGATGGCAACGATACGGTAGTTGGAGGCGAAGGCAAAGACACGGGTTTTGGAGGCAAAGGCAGCGACAGTATGCGCGGCGGCTCGGGTGACGACAGCTTGTTGGGCGATCGAGGCGATGATGTCCTGTGGGGCGATCAAGGTAACGACACCCTAAACGGCGGCGACGGCGAAGACTTGCTATTTGGCAACGAAGGAGGCGACTGGCTCTACGGCAGTGCCGGCGCCGAAACCATTTTTGCTGGCGACGGCGATGACATCGTGTTCGGCGGTGCCGGGGAAGACATCATTGACGGCGGTGCAGGCAATGACGTGCTTTGGGGCGAAGCAGGCAAAGATGTCGTAGCAGGAGGCGAAGGCAGAGATGTGTTCGTCATCGGTGCCTTCAGTTCTCCTAGCGGTAGCAGCAACGGCACTAACCCGGCATTTCTGACCACAGGCGGCCCAGATATCGCCGATGCTGACATTTTCACAGACTTTCGACAAGGTGAAGATGCGATCGGGCTCAGCGGCGACCTCAAGTTTGAAGATTTGGTAATCTTCCAAAGCACCGACAGCAAAGCCGGCAGCGCAATTATTCGCAAGGGCGTCAGCGGCGACTTTTTAGCAGTATTGCCCGGAGTAGACAGCAGAACCTTGGGGCGAACCTCATTTGTAATTGCCCCCACAGTTCCCGGCAGCGCTACCCCACTGCCCCTGCCGACGCCGAGTCCGACACCGACACCGACTCCGACGGCAAGTCCGACACCGACACCGACAGACAGTCCGACACCGACACCGACATCAAGTCCGACACCGACACCAACATCAAGTCCGACACCAACACCGAGTCCGACGCCGATGTTCCCGACACCGACGGGAAGTCCGACGCCTAGTCCGACAGTAATCAGTCCGGCACCGACGCCAACAGGAAGTCCGGCGCCGAGTCCAAGTCCCGTACCCTTTCCCAATCAGCCTCCCAGAGCCGTTAACGACAACTTCACCACGGTTGCGGGTCAAGATACAAGTTTCAACGTTCTGTTCAACGACACTGACCCGGAAAAGAACCCTCTGACGGTTACGACTTTTACCCCAGCAGCCAAAGGAAGCGTGACTCCCTTGGGCGGGGGCCTGTTCAAATACACCCCGAATCCCGGCTTCTCGGGTAGTGACAGCTTCAGCTACTCGATCTTAGACGGCAACGGCGGCACGAGTCAGGCGGTAGTAACCATCAATGTCAGCAACCCGCCGAAGCTAGTAATTAATGGCGGTGTGGTGGTTGCCAAAAGTTCTCCTACCCAAACCATCACGGCTGCGGATTTGTTAATCACAGATCCCGACAATCCGCCTGCGGATATCGTTTACACGATTACCAAAGCCCCCAACGCTACCAGAGGTTTTGTTCAAAGAGGCACTACTTTTCTGAATGTGGGCGGCAAATTCAGCCAAGACGATATCAACAACAACATCGTCAAATACAACTTGCTGGCTGGTGGTGGCAGCGACAGTTTCACGTTTACAGCCTCCGACGGGTCTGCTACGATCGGGCCGAGCTCGTTCAGCATTACGGTGGTAGATAGTATTGTCGATCGCACCGCACTCCCGGCGAGCACGTTTACAGGCAGCAACCTCAGCGACTACATCATCGGCGGCGCCGGCAACGATACCCTGTACGGGGGCGACGGCAACGACATCATCGACGGCAGGGGCGGCGACGACCTAGAATTCGGTGAAGCAGGTAACGACTCTGTGCTGGGATCGATCGGCAACGACACCGTAGACGGCGGACTCGGCAACGACACCGTAGACGGCGGAGACGGCATAGACTCGCTAATCGGGGGAGCGGGCAACGACCTGATGTTCGGCGGCAACGACAACGACATCATCTTGGGCGGTGACGGTAACGACACCATCGACGGCTCAACAGGCAATGATTCGATATTAGGAGAAGCCAGCGACGACTCGATACTCGGAGGCACCGGCAATGACACCTTATTGGGCGGCATTGGTGACGATTCGATCGACGGCGGCGCAGGCGACGACATCCTCGACGGCGGACTAGGCAGAGACTTGCTAGACGGCGGTATCAATAACGATTCGCTTTCCGGAGGCGACAGCGAAGATACGATTTTGGGCGGAGAAGGTGCCGACACGGCACTCGGAGGCTCCGGCAACGACTACATTTTGGGCGAGGGCGGCAACGACTTCCTGTTCGGCGAAGCGGGCGACGACACTCTAGACGGCGGTGTCGGCAGCGACTCGATCAACGGCGGTTTCGGCAACGACTTGGTATTGGGTGGCGATGACAACGACACTCTTGAGGGCGGTGCGGGCAATGACATCTTGGGTGGTGGCATCGGTTCTGACTTGCTCACTGGTGGGCCTGGCGATGATTTCTTCTATTACGAAACTCCCAGCGAAGGCGTGGACGTGATTGCTGACTTTAACGTTAACGGCAGTGGCACCGACAGATTCTTGTTCCGGTCGTCAAATTTTGCTGGTTTAACCAACTCTGGAACTACTAACGATTTCACCAGTTTTATCGTCAGGAATATCGGCAGCAACGGCGACAACATCAGCAAGCAAGAAGTCATTTTGTTTGAATCTAAATTTGACAACGCTCAAGCAGTCAACGCAGTGTTGAAGAATCAAAACGGTTCGACCAAAGGTGGAGCTTTCTTTGTTTACCTGAACAATACTTTTAATAAGTACGTTCTTGGGTTCGATCCAAATGTGGCAGATGACAGTCTCCCAGCTTTCGATTTGGGAGTGTTGAATACTATTCCCACAGTACCCGGAGCTCTGAGCACCGTCATTACTGCCTCTGACTTTAAGTTTATTTAGTAGTTTTTGAGTAGCGTCCCAAGGAGTCGAAACAATGCCACCAGCAGTACCAGCAATTATTGTCGAAACAATTACCGAGCCTACGCCGTCGCCGGGGACAACCACGA
>NZ_JAUBOJ010000024.1:7789-30009 GCF_036700185.1 Microcoleus sp. BM001215392
CCATGACGGGGACAACCACGACCATGACGGGGACAACCACGACCATGACGGGGACAACCACGACCATGACGGGGACGGGCCCGGGGATTACGATCGTCCCGGTGGTGCGACCAGCAGTGACAGTACCCACACCTCCCCCACAGCCCGTGTTTGTCGATGGCGTAGTTGTGGCTAATGATGGCAATAACTATTTAATCGGCAGTTTGTTCAATGACACGATTTCCGGGCGCGGCGGCGACGACACGATTCTGGGTCGGGACGGAGCCGATATCATCAGAGGTGATGACGGTAACGATTCTCTCAACGGTGGCGCTGGTAAGGATATTGTTGAGGGCGGCCGCGGCAATGACACGGCGCGGGGCGGCAAAGGTGATGACTTAGTTACTGGCGACTTGGGCGATGATGTGGCTTTTGGCGACCAAGGCGACGATATTGTCTTGGGATCGGAAGGCAACGACACGCTGTACGGCGGTAAAGGCAATGACTGTCTCCGCGGAGGTGGGGAAGACGACCTGATGTTTGGCGACAAGGGTAATGACACTTTGTTTGGCGACACGGGTAACGACTGCTTGATCGGCGCTGCCGGCAACGATATCTTGTTGGGCGCCGACGGCGGGGATGTCATCACCGGCGGTGTTGGTAACGATACTGCTGACGGCGGCGCTGGTGATGACCTGATCTTCGGGGGCGATGGCAATGATTCTGTGTCTGGTGGGGCTGGGGATGATATTATTTCGGGCGATCGCGGATCTGATAGTCTGACCGGAGGCGAGGGTTCGGATATCTTTGTTCTGGGTCGGGTGGGTACGTCGCCTAGTGGCAGCGGGTTTCTGACTACGGGCGGCCGCGACATCGGTGATGCTGATTTAATTACAGATTTTAAGCCGGGAGATTCGATCGCTCTGGCTGGAGGTCTCAACTTTACACAGCTAGACATCTCCCAAGGTCAAGGCTCGAATTCTAGCAACACGATTATTCGGGACAAGCAAACTGGCGAATTTTTGGCGGTATTGATTGATGTGCGATCGAACTCGCTGGATGAATCTAGGTTTACTACAGCTCAAATTCCGCGCGTAGACGACAATCCCTTCGTCATTCAGGGCACAAGACCTTCGACCACGACGGGAACAAATCCTTCCCCGACTCCGGGGACAAGTCCTTCCCCGACTCCGGGGACAAGTCCTTCCCCGACTCCGGGGACAAGTCCTTCTCCCACACCCTCAACGGGGACAAAACCTGTTACGACACCTCCGGCGACGGGAACAACTGCTTCTCCAACTCCGGCGACAAGTCCGACTCCGGCGACAAGTCCGACTCCAGCAACGAGTCCGACTCCAGCAACGAGTCCGACTCCGGCGACAAGTCCGACTCCGGCGACAAGTCCGACTCCGGCGACAAGTCCAACTCCAGGGACAAGTCCGAGTCCGACTCCCACGGCGGGCGGGACAACTGCGAATCCAACTCCGTCGCCCGGGACATTGCCGACACAGGTTCCGAGTCCGACTCCGACTCCGACGGCAGGGACATTGCCGAGTCCGATTCCTTCGATCGTCCCGACTCCAACTCCACCTTTCGGCGGGGGGCCGGTGCCGCCGAGTTTTACCTCTCCGACTCCTAACGAGGCGCCGATCGTCGAAACTGGCAAGACGCTGACTGGTTTGCAGAATTTGCCTCTGTCTCTGAGCATTTCGGCGCCCAGCGACCCGGAAGGTCAGCCGCTGTCGATCGCGGTTGTCAGAGTACCGAATCCAACTTTTGGTGAAGTAGTTGTCGGTACGAGTCCGGTGGCTATCAACCAAAAATTGACGGTTCAGGAATTGCTAGGCTTGAAGTTCCAACCTAAAACTAATGCGATCGGGCAAGCGGGCTCTTTCAGCTACAGCGTAGCGGACGACCAAGGCGGCACGGCGGCAGCCTCAGTCGGGATTAACATCAACTCTTTCGACGATTCCTCAACCCTTCCCACCACCCGGCCGCCAGTGGCTGGCGATGACGGCATCGTATTTACGAGTACGAATAATTTGCTACCAACTTTCATCGATGTGCTAGCGAACGATTCGAGCCCGCAAAAAGGGCCGCTCAGCATTATTAATGTGGGCACGCCGAAACTGGGCATAGCTGTGAATCTGGGAGCTCAGGTGCAGTTCATCGCCGGCAATGTAGCGGGTACAACTACTTTCACCTACAGCATCAGCGACGGATTCGGGACAATTCCGGGTACAGGTACGATCGCCATTGCGATTTTGCCGGCAGATAGCGGGCCTAACAGGTTAGTGGGCGGCTCTTTACCGGACAATTTGAACGGTTTAGCAGGGGCAGATACTGTTGACGGCGGTGGCGGCAACGATACAATTAACGGCGGTGCAGACAACGACGTGCTCGTAGGCGGCCCCGGCGCTGATACCATGACGGGCGGCGGCGGCAGCAATCAATTCCGCTATACCAGTCCTGCGGATGGTGGGCTGGCTTTTGATGCGGCTTCTTCGGCGGCAATCAATGCTGCGATCGCTGCGGGCGGATACGATGTGATTACTGATTTTAGCGGTCTCGGTGTGCCGATCGCCGATCAATTTAACTTTGCCCCCGGATTCGCAAATCTGGGAGGTAACAGCCAAGTTCAGCTAACCGTGCAGACAAATGTTTCTACCAATATTCTGGGAGGAACCGCCTTCTTGTTTGCCTACGATTCCGGCGGCAATACTTACATCATTTATGACGGCAACGGTAACAACCAAACAGGCGGTGATTCTCGAATTTTGGCGAAGTTAAATGCTGTAACTGGGGTGACTACTCTGTCACCTTTTGACTTCACGTTTATCTAGGATCGAGCGTGAGGAATGCGAGTCCGCAGCTTTTTGCGGACTCGCATTCCGAACGATCGAACCGTTAAATCTGATTTTTATCAGAAAAAAGCCCCAATAAAGGGGCAATAACAGCACCAAAAACAAAGCCACCGGCGTGTGCCCAATAAGCAACTCCCCCAGATTCCATGCCGACGCTTGCCGGCGCATTCAAGGAAGCCAAACCGCTCAATGCTTGCTGTGCAAACCAAAATCCCAGAAAGAAGAAAGCCGGGACTCTGACTGTAGTAATAAAGATGCCCAAAGGTAGTAGAGTAAGAACTTTGGCTTGGGGATATCTAAGAATGTATGCGCCCATCACGCCTGCGATCGCGCCGCTAGCACCTAGGGAAGGAATAGCCGATGTTGAGGAAAAATACCACTGAGTTAGTGATGCTAAAACGCCGCAAGTAAGGTAAAATATTAAAAATTTTACGTGTCCTAAACGGTCTTCTACGTTGTTGCCAAAAATCCACAAAAATAACATATTTCCAGCTATGTGCAGAAAGCCTGCGTGCAGGAATTGCGAGCTAATTAGGGTCGTCCATTCGGGAAATGGCGAAACTGGCAGAGACACCCGGCACATATTGCTTAACTGGCAAGGAACTACGGCCCAAGAGTAGAAAAATTGCGTTAATTGGCGATCGGCTAATGAGAGTTCGTACAAAAATACTAATATGTTTGCAGCAATCAGCCCGAAGGTAACGTAGGGAGTGATACTGGTGGGATTGTCATCGCGTAAGGGAACCACAGCTTTTTTTGCCTCAACATCAAAATATTGGCAACACGATAACGCATTTATCTGTAAGCTGTCTCCTGTCTAGAGGAAGAAGTCAGTTGACAGTTGACAGTTGACAGTTGACAGTTGTCATTAGTCATTAGTCAGAAGGAAAAGGGGCTTGGCTGCTGTTGCCGTTCATCTTTGTCAATAAAAAGTGTTTGTCGTGAGGGCTTTTATGCGGACTAAAGTCCTCACTACAAACCTGTCTCCACAATTAACGTAATTCTCCGATTTCTAATTTTCCCAGTACAATTAAACTTTCCAGGTCTTCCACTGCATCAGGAAGGTATGTTTTTACTGTCTTTCTTATTAATTCTAAGGCAGTTTCATCAGCCCCTCCTAACATCCGCGTCAAGTCGCCAATATCTATACCGCGACTGGCTTGCAATTTCATTAATATCAAATAAGGTAATCCGATAATTGGCAAATTGTCGGGGGCGATGTTGGGATTTGCGATCGCTTCTCTAACCCAAGATTGTTGTGATTCAAGAACATCCAAAATACTACCATCTGGTAGTTGCCAACTACTACCATCTATGCTGAGTTCTCCAATTTTTATGCTGCCAGCAGCTACTAATTCTTGATAGATATTTTCAGCATCATCAGTCAATACTAAAATATTTAGGTCGTCAGTCACGCGTTCTGGCATATAAAGCCTGGTAGCAATTCCTCCTACAACAACAAACTGAGTTTTTTTGATAATAGCTTTAATGTTAGTAACCGGAGTGTTCCAAGTTTTTTGGCTGAGAAATTCTCAGGTGCTGCCGCTACCAGGACGGCATCTGCGCAGGGCGATTTCAATGTAAACTTTTCGTCTTTGTTCGGGAAGTCGCAGATTTTTCATGTTCATCTTTACATCTATATTTTATGCTGCTATTTCTATGAAAACTCCTACACTTTCTACGGCCATGATACTCACCGCACATAAAGCATAAATTCCCGTTCCTACCGCGACTTGTACTGTGTCTGCATTGATGATTTTAATCAGCTTCCAGCTATCGCCATTTTTTTGATAAAGTGTCCAAGAACGGATGTTTTTATCGGCGGGATTTTTCCACTGCAAAACATTGCTATTCCCCACTTTTTGTACTACGACTGATACTGGAGGGGCTGGTGGCTTGCCATTTTGCCAAGGCATGGCGGGAACGAGTGCGGGTTGTGTATATGTTGTCGATTTGAAATTATCGTAGATTTGCTGGCGGTTGTCGCTAAATGCTTTCATGCTGAAGAAAACATTACCCAAAGCTAAGTTGTCTTTAGAGTTGCGCGTAATCTCAATTTGATTGTTTATTTCCTGCACCGTCCATTTTATGCCGTCCAGTCTTCCTAGGTTATTTCCTACATAAATATGTCGGTTTTGGGGGTTGTTTTCTAGCCACCATTCCAGCAACATTGGATAGCTTTGAGCTGTTTGATCGATGCGCCAGTAAAGTTGAGGATTTAGATAATCTACCCAACCTGATTCTAACCATTTTTTGGCATCGGCATAGAGTGTTTCATAGGCGTCTAAACCTTTGCTTTGTGGTGGTTGTCCGGGGCGATAAATGCCGAAGGGACTGATGCCGAATTTTACGTTTGGTTTGACTGTTTTAATTCCTTGTCCGAGTCTTCTAACTAATTTGTTGACATTTTCGCGACGCCAGTCTCCTAAACTCATTTGGCCGCCTCGGGAAATATAACTATTATAAATCTTGCTGTCGGGAAATTCTTGACCGTCAATCGGATAAGGATAGAAATAATCGTCGAAGTGAACGCCGTCTATATCGTAGCGCTTTACTACGTCTAAAATGACGTTGTATGTCTTGTCTACAACTAAATCAATTCCCGGGTCCATCCACAAGTCGTCACCCCACGGATAAACGCATTCGGGATTGGTAACAGAGAGGTGCGGGCTGACGTTGGGAGGGGTTTGGGTATAAGAAACTTTGGCGCGGTAGGGATTGAACCAAGCGTGAACTTCGATGTTGCGTTTGTGGCTTTCTGTAACGGCAAATGTTAAAGGGTCATAATAAGGTTCGGGTGGTTTTCCTTGGCTTCCTGTCAGCCATGCACTCCAAGGTTCTAATTGTGAGGCGTAAAGGGCGTCGCCTGCTGCTCGAATTTGGAGGACAATTGCATTGAAATTCATTTCTTGCAGCCTGTCCAAGATTTTCAGGAGTTCGGCTTTTTGCTGTTCTGTGGAGAGTTTGTTGCTGAGCGGCCAGTCAATATTCCACACGGATGTTATCCAAACTCCGCGAAATTCTCGCTGGTGGTTGACATAAACTTGCGGTCTGGGAACTTTGCTGAGAACTATAATATATTGATTGTATATTTGTGGTGCTCTTTTGAGATATACTAATGCTTGATAAACCCAGGCTGCGACATCGGCTCTGGTGGCGTTTCCGGCGGGATTTAATAGGTTTAAGTTGGGGGCGTTGACGACTATTTCGGATTGGGTGGCGATGACGATCGCCTTTTTGGCATAATTAGGAATTTCTGTACTATCTTGGTAGATGTTGGAGAGGATCAGATTGCTTGTCGGCGCAGCATTCGCCCCAAATATACCGCTGACTAAGGCCACTAATGCCTCCGCCCTGGTAATCATGCTTTCGGGCTTAAACAGGTTGTCGGGATAGCCGGAGATAAATCCTCTTTTATATGCTGCTTGAATGGCGCTGGCGGCCCAGTGGGTGGCGGGAACGTCGATAAAGGATATGTAGGGTCGTTTGTCGGGTACGGGAAAGGCTTTGCTGACTATGGCGGCGAATTGGGCGCGGGTGAGGTTGCTGTTGGGGCGAAAAGTGCGATCGGGAAAACCGCTAATTACAGCCCGTTCTACTAAGCCATCAATGAATATTTTAGCCCAATGATTTTGAATGTCGGAAAAGCGATTTGTGCTGGAAACCATAGTTATTTGATAAGCGGGAATCGGGCATCGGGCATTGGGCATCGGGCATTAGTTATTAGTCAGTTGTTATTAGTTATTAGTAGTCAGTTACAAATAACTAATAACTAATAACTAATAACAACTGACTACAACAAACTGGCATTTTCGTACAGAAGCCGGATGATGTTGATGATTTTTTGTCCGTATAAAGGGTCAGAATTCCAGCGGCCTGCTAGTTCGTTGGCGGTGGGGGCGACGCCGCGCTTGACAAAGCGAAAACGCACGTTTTCTTTAACTAATGGTTGGTTGATTGGTTCTGTACTGGCGTAAGCTTTTAGGTGCTGAATTTGCGCTCTAATTCCGGTGCGGGCGTCGGGAAATGAGATGCCGGAATTTGTGGGGCTGATGATTCCCATGTCGGCAAAATTAAATTGTTCTGGTTTGACTGCACCGCCAAAGTTAAGATAGTTTGTTTCTAAACACATTTGACAAAAAGCTAGGTCGTGGTTGACGCCTTCTGCTGCTGCTTCTTGCACGTACATTTGAGGTAAGTTGGGGAAGACTCCCAGGGCTTTGCTGTTAGTTTGGGTGAGAAATACGGTAATTTGTTGGGCCGTGGTTAAACCGCGTCCCATGATTTTTCCTACGCCTGAGAGGATATCGCGGCGCGATCGCAGGGATACTGATGTTGTAGTCTGATCCCAAGTAACAGAAATTTCGCGATCGCGCAAATCGACTGCCCGCACAAATACGACTCCATTGTAGGTGATTCGGCGATCGGCTGCCTCGGGTTTGACATTGAGAGCATCTAGAACTTCGGAAGGGACAAAAGCATTTCCGTTGACCAAAATGCCTTTTTCTTCGTGGGGCGCGCCGTTGATTTGAATATTAATTAATGGATAAACTACAGGTTTAGGCGCTGGTGTTGGCGCGGGTGTTGGTGCGGGTGTTGGTGTTGGTGTTGGTGCCGGCAAGGGTTTCAAATCCGTATTTTTTAACCAAGCTTCGAGGCCGTCAGCGAGTCCGAGGGCGACATCGCGGCGGCGAGTTTGAAATACTTTTAAGTCGTCGGGACTGGTGATAAAACCGAGTTCAATTAACACGGAAGGAACGTTGATGCGGCGGCAAAATCCGAGGCTACCGACACCTGCTTCAGTATCTGGTTTGGCGCCGCGACTCGGTACTTCTGGGCACCTGCGCAAATAGCCATTTAATAGTAAATCTGCATCGGCTTTGCGTGTGGGGTTGCTGCCAATATAAAAGGCACTAGCACCGCGAATTTGGGGATTAGAAAAAGCATCAGCGTGCATTTCTACAGCTACGTCACCCGGCTGGCAGCGGTTGTTGATCCAAGCGATAGTTTCTACTAAACTTAGAGTATCGGGCACCGACAAAGTTGTGATACCTCGCTGCTTTAATTCAGCTACTACTAAATCCCGAGTTAGGATCATTTCCTGTGCTTCGGTGGTGCCAAATGCGATCGCCCCGGAATCGCGCACGCTGCCTTCAAACCCGCCATGTCCGGCTGAAACAAAAATAGAAGCCATTTAATAAAAATCTCCACCTTGCAGTTACTTCAGTGTCAGCTTTTTATGCTCGGCTTTTATTTTACCGCAAAGGCGTATATTTTATGATTGCATCAAAAATTTGTAGTTGCGTTCTGGGTGGGGGTTCTCACCCCCGAACACAACTACAAATTTGTTAATCCGCGTGGAGATCACATTTTGACAGCGGGGCTAGTCGAAGGTTTAGGTGCCTTAATTTCCTGCGATACTGCACGGGTGCGGAAGAGTTTAGCAACGACTTGCTCGCACTTGGACAAATCCGCTTCTATCTGTGTAAAGATGTCAGTTGATACCGGATCTGTAAACTTAGCGCGCAGGTGGTTGATATCGACAATACCTGTTTGCAAATCGCCGAGGGTGCTCCGCAGCAAGAAGGTTTCATCGGTTCCTTGCATCGAGGCTTTTAATTTAGCGTATTTGTCAGCAATTTGGGCGGGAATTGAGGGTTTTTCGCCGAAATCATTGAGGCGGTTTTCGAGAGCGAGGATGTGTTGCTGTTTATTTTGGATCATTTCCGTCAGGAGCGATCGCAAATCGGCATCTCCGGTTTTTTCCGCATAATTCTGAAACGCTTCGCAAGCATAGCGTTCCCCTGCGAGGGCGGTATTTAAACCTTTAACAATGTCGCCTTGTGTCGAGCCGCCCCAACCATTAGCTAATTTCCACCATTCTGCGCTGGCGTCAGTTTCTTCGGGTAAGCCGACTGCTTTGCCACCATAACCGAGGCGGGCTAAAATTGCAGTGGCAAATATTCCTAAATCTCCCGGTTGGCGGGAAGTAATCAAGTTACCGTCAACTACTAAAGCTTCGTTGATGTAGTTAGCTCCGGCATTAATCATGTCTGTTTTAATTGCCAAGAAACCCGTCGCATTTTTGCCTTTGAGCGAGTCGGCTTCAATCAAAAGTTGCGGGCCGTGACAAACAGCAGCGACTATTTTTCCTTGTTCCATCGCTTCTTTGACAAACCGCACTGTATTCGGGTTTGTTCGCATGGTATCGGGAGCCATACCGCCGGGAATTATCACTGCATCGAATTCTGCTGCTAATGATTCAGTGGTAGTTCCGTCAGCTTGCTGGGAGACTTTTCCTTGTTTTCCTGCATACTTTTCGTTAGTGCGGGAACCGAGGACAACTACGTCAAATCCTGCTTGTTTTAAGGCGTTGTAAGGAACCAGAAATTCGGAATCTTCTACTCCGTTTTCGATGAGTATGGCAACTCGTTTGCTTTTGGCTCCGTTATCTGCTGTCATAATCAGTTTCCCTCAGGCTATCTTTTTATCTAAATATAAGTCACCTCTCGTTTTTTGAGCATCTGGCTAAAGTGATAAAGTAGTTATTCTTAAAAGCTGTTAAGGTGAGTCTTTAGAGTTATTTTATAGTAGAGCAACACGATCAACTGTCAACTGTCAACTGTCAACTGTCAACTGTCAACTGTCAATGTACATAAGAGGCTCCGTTAATGTCGATCGTTGTTCCGGTAGCGTGCGCAGCCAAACCCGATGCTAGAAAGGCGATTACATTGGCGACATCTTGAGGAGGAGCGATTTTGCCGATCGGGATATCGCGTACAATCTGTGCTTCGCCGCACTCCCGAATAAACTTATCAGACATTTCCGTACTCACAAATCCCGGCGCCACAGTAAAAGCCAAAATATTATCAGCAGCGAATCCTCTAGCAATGCTGCGAGTCAAAGAAACGATCGCACCTTTTGATGCAGCGTAATGCAGATAATTCGGGTCATCGCCGCGAAAAGCAGCGCGACTTGCTATATTAATAATCGTACCAACCTTGCGAGTTTTAAAATGCAGAATTGCTTCCCGGCACAAATCAGCAACCGCAACTAAATTAACTTGTAGAGTTTGCTGCCAAGCCGACGACCAAATATCAAAATCGTCCTCGATACCAGCCGACTGCATAATCCCAGCATTATTAACTATAATATCAATATGACCGCGCCACTTTACAGCATCTTGCCACAAAAGAGAGGCAGCGTTTGGCAACATCAAATCTGCTGCTAATAAATAACAGCGATCGCGCGCCACACTTGCTGCTACCGAATCCGCCGCTTCCTGACTGCGACAGTAATGCAAAATCACCTCAGCCCCAGCATTAACCAGAGTCCGAACCGTTGCTGCACCAATCCCTTTCGAGCCGCCCGTCACTAAAATTACCTTTCCCGTTAAATCAATCATTTCCCTATCTCTCTTTTCTCTTTATCTGCGCCCTCTGCGCTCTCTGCGGTCAATCCAAAAAAATTGATCGTGTTCACAAACAAATAAATTGCTATATGATAATTGTAGAGGTTCGAGCGTTGTATTTAAAATAAAACTAAAATATCCCTATGAAAGCAGTTGTCTACGATCGCTACGGTTCCGCCGAGGAATTGCAGTACCGAGAATTGCCCGAACCGATCGCCAAATCGAACGAATTGCTAGTCAGAGTTCGCGCTAGCAGCGTCAATCCCGTAGACTGGAAAATCCGGCAAGGACACTTGCAACTACTTACAGGATTTAACTTTCCTCGAATTGTCGGTTCCGACATCTCGGGAGTTGTCGTAGAAGTCGGCTCGGAAGTTACTAAATTTCAACCCGGAGACGAAGTTTATACATTCTTAAATCCGATCGCTGGCGGTGCTTGTGCAGAATACGCTGTCGTGCCAGAATCGAGTGCCGCCTTTAAACCGAAAAATATCACCCATGTCGAAGCAGCAGCAGTACCGATCGCAGCTTTAACGGCTTTGCAAGCGTTGAGAGATTTGGGTGAAATTAAAGCAGGATACAAAGTATTGATTAACGGCGCTTCCGGCGGAGTCGGGATTTTTGCGGTGCAAGTTGCTAAAGCAATGAATGCGGAAGTAACGGGAGTTTGCAGCGCAAAGAATAAAGAATTTGTCAAGGATTTGGGAGCAGATTGTGTTGTCGATTATGCAGAAATTGATTTTACTCAACAGCCCGAAAAGTATGATATAATTTTGGATGCTGTCGGTACAAAGACATTTGCTGAATGCGAAAACGTGCTGCAACCGGAGGGAGTTTATATCTCGACTTTGCCGAGTTTTGAGAACCTCACACCAATGTTGACTAGCTGGTTTATTCCTGGTAAAAAAGCTAAATTCATTCTAGCCAATGCCAACCCAGCCGACTTGGAGATTTTGCGGGAGTTAATTGAATCCGATCAAATTGAGCCGATTGTCGATCGCACTTTCAGCTTACCAGAAGTAGCCGCCGCCCACGCTTATAGCGAAACGGGCCGCGCTGTTGGCAAAATTGCGATCGGCATTGAAGAAGTCAGTTGACAGTTGACAGTTGACAGTTGACAGTTGACAATTGGTAGGGGCGATGCCGGGCCGTGTCCGCCCTCTTAGTTGACAGTTAATAGTTAATAGTTAACAATTACCATTACCAATTACCATTAAAAATCTAAAATTGCCCTATTACCAATTCCCGATTTCCGATTCCCATTACCAATTCCCCATTCCCTATGACTGTGCCCTCAGACTTGGAGACATCCAAACAAGATTCCGACAACAACCTCGAACAAGTTAGCGCCGAAAATAGCATTGCACCAGTCGCCGATGATTTGACGGATGTCAACAACTTAGAATATGAAGAAGTTAGCGCCGAAAATAGCATTGCACCAGTCGCTGATGATTCTACGGATGTCAACAACTTAGAAGCTGAAGAAGTTAGCGCGGAAACGGAAAATAGCATTGCACCAATCGCCGATGATTTCACGGATGTCAGCAACTTAGAAGACGAAGAAGTTAACCCGGAAAATAGCATTGCACCAGTCGCAGATGATTCTACGGATGTCAGCAACTTAGAAGACGAAGAAGTTAGCGAGGAAAATAGCATTGCATTAGTCGCTGATGATTCTGCTGATGATTCTATGGATGTCAGCAATTTAGAAGCTGAAGAAGTTAGCGCGGAAAATAGCATTGCATCAATCGCAGACAGTTTTCTGGGTTCCCGCAACCTCGAAGACGAATATCTCGACGAACTTCCTGACGAAGTTGAGATGTCTTTGTTCGACCATTTAGAAGAATTGCGACAGCGACTTTTCTACTCGCTAATTGCAGTAGCAGTCGGTGTAGTTGGTTGTTTTTTAACTGTTAAACCGATCGTACAATTGCTAGAAGTACCCGCCGGGCCTGTCAAGTTTCTGCAACTAGCTCCCGGTGAGTATTTCTTTGTTTCTATCGAAGTAGCGGGATACAGCGGTTTGCTGATTGCAAGTCCGTTTATTTTTTACCAAATAGCGCTATTTGTGCTACCCGGTTTGACTCGCAAAGAACGCGGGTTGCTCGGGCCAGTGTTTTTGGGTTCTAGTTTCCTCTTTGTGGGCGGGCTGGTATTTGCTTATATTGCTCTGATTCCGGCGGCGCTGAACTTCTTTGTTACCTACGGGGCCGATGTTGTAGAGCAGTTGTGGTCGATCGACAAATACTTTAAATTTGTACTGTTGTTAATGTTCAGCACGGGTTTAGCTTTTCAAATCCCGATTGTCCAAGTATTGCTCGGCGTTTTGGGCATAGTTTCTTCTAAGCAAATGCTATCTGGCTGGCGTTATGTAATCTTAGGTGCGGCTGTTTTGGGTGCTGTTTTAACGCCTTCTACTGACCCTTTGACGCAAAGTCTTTTAGGCGGTGCGGTGCTCGCTCTTTACTTTGGCGGCGTTGGTTTGGTGAAGCTTTTGGGGCGGTGAAAATTAGAAACTTTGAAGTTTTTGGGCTGAGCGAGTTGTACCAAAAATATGGTCGATAGCTCAAAAACTAGAGCTATCCGCCCTTGCTTGTGTGAATTTTGAACTCTGAAATCTCGATTCGGAAAAATCTAGTGCACACCAAAATATGTGCGCGTATTCAGCGGACTCAAACCAAGCGAGCGCGAAAGTTGTATAGGCGATCGCCACAGCTTCAATACCGATATTCGGCGACCTAATAACAGAGTAAAAGCAATATCCCCACAAGGTAAAAGAAGCAAGCAGCCCCAAAATACCTGTAGAAACAGCAGTGTCTAAAATCAAGTTGTGAGCTTTATAACTCGGTATTTTTTCAGTGCGAACCTGTCCGTTTAGGGCAATATAATCGTAAGAAAACTGACCGAGATTCACAATTTCAGGAATGTTATTAGGATTGGCGACAAAAGGATAGGCGATGCCAAATCCGTTAAAACCCCAGCCAAAGAGAGGCCGTTTTTGAATCCCGCGCACAGCAAGTTCCCACATGGGCGATCGGCTGGACATTACTTGTGCGACAGATACCCGATTCCAGTCCAGCGGCCTTGTAAAAGTCATGGCACTAATTGCCAGCAATCCAATAAAAATAGCCGGGATTAATTGCTTGTAATATTGCCGTCCCAGCAAATAAAAGAGTGCTATCATTAAAGATACAATTGCTGTTCGAGTGTTGGTAAATAGCAAAGCAGGGAGAATGAGAAATAAAGCGAGGCTGGAAGTGCGATCGCTAATTAATTTCCACTTCCAACCAACCAAAGAAATAATTGCGGCGAGAGTCAATACTATAGCTGCGTGGCCGCGGTGCGAGAAAAGTGCGATCGGCTGCTGTCCCCGAAAAATCGTACTAGCCAAAACATCATGTGCGATCGACTGACCGTTCGTTGCAGTATAATCAATTTGCCAGTTGACAACTTGTGGAAAAACGCTAATCGCTACCACCACACCTCCTATCAGCAAACCCCGCATTTGAAAGAGAAACAATTCTGGATGAAGTTTTAGTAGCAACCTATTACTCAGCGAAAAAATAGAAATTAACAGCCAGTACAGCCAGCCATCTCCCATTTGGTCTTGTCCCCAAAAAGAACGTTCTGGGAAAGGACTGTTTAGGGTAGAAATCGCTCCCACCGTCAAAAAAACTCCCCACAAAATTGTGCAGACTTTCCACTGCCGGGAAAAAGTTAAAAATTTCCTTTCTTCCCATAAAAATGATAAATTTGAAAGCACAATCAGCAGGACAACAAAAACTTTAGGTTGCGTCCAAATTTCGCCACGGCTGCCTCCCCAAGGGTTGATGAGAATGAGGCTGAAAGCATATAGCAGAGTGTAAAGATTTTTCATCAGAAAGATAGTTGTGTCACTGTTCGGGCTAGCATCGCGATCGCAGAATCTATGTTTCATCATTTCGATCGGAAAGATAGTTATGTCACTGTTTAAAAACCTCGCTGTCAACTGTCAACTGTCAACTGTCAACTGTTTAACCAGCCTGCCGCTTTTTCCGCAAAATATGCCGCATCGCAGCGAACCACAGCAGCATTCCCTTAGCCGCCAAAATACTCCCTGGTTCCGGTACAGCTTCCGCATCAATTGGCTTGGAAATTTGGCGCATCTTGAAACTTCCTTCCCGTTCCTGAAAAGCTAATTGAATCGGAAATGCTGTTTCTGCTGTCGGGCCAAATAATGAATCAATGCCAGTGATTCTAAAATTATCTACTGGATAACCCAATAAAGAAACAAAGTCTAACTTATCTCCAGGACTGAAATTACCGAGTATCGAGTCTCCTACTGCAACGGTAAATTGTTGGTCATCGCCCATAGGGAAATCAAGAATTTCAGTAAATAAAGTGTCTTCCAGAGATTGGAATTCAAAGCCGTAAGTAGTTGGAGGGTCAAACCAGCGGCAGCCGGGAACTTTGTTGAAGACTTGCCAGCCGTTTTGGAGAGAATTGGGAAGTATGGGATTTTGTTGAGTTAAGCCGCGCATTTCTTTTCCGAATCCGCCGCCGCCGCTAGTTGCTACACTAAAATCCGGTGATTCTTGTGGGTTGTAAACATCGACAAACAGCTCGTAATTGCCTCTGTCTTGTCCGCGAGCACCTCCACCAGCAGCACGGACATCGAGGTTGATATTGCCGCTACTGCCTACAGTACCTGTTAGTGCGGAGGCAAAACCATCTCCTACAGAACTGCTGTTGTCGTCAAATCCTAGCCGAAAACCTGAGTTATTGTGAGTGCTTAAGAATGTGTTTGGGTTGCAGCGATTGGAGGGGAGGTCATTGTTTGTCCAGGCTATATATTTTGAACCAGGGGTGAGTTGAGAGAGGTTAAAACGGTCTACTTCAAAACCGGAGGCGAGGCTGTCGGAAAATTTTTTAGTGGTTTTAGGAGGAGTAAATATGCTTTTCCAACCCCATGAGATACCATCATATATCGTGACTTCATTGGGTTTATTAAGGGGATCTTTTACCTCAGCCAAGTAAAGTTCTGCATCCCAAGCTTTGTTATTATAGATATCATCTCGAACAGGGTAATCACGAAAAAGAATTGTTTGATTTGGATATCTTACCGTTTTACCATAGGTATCGTAAAAAGGGTTAAATGTTTGCTTTTGTGGGTTTTGAGGGTCTAAAAAACTTAGTTGTGTCTGCTCTATTACAGTGTCAATTTTGTTCTCGAGAGTTCCGTAAGGTTGCTTAATGACTCCTTGAAGGGTAGATATATAGGCATGATTATTAACTACCCTTTGAATAAAATGAACATTAGTGCCTACTGGATCTTGACCAACGACCGGGTTGTAAAGAACTTGTATTTCTGCTCCCACATTGGGTGTAACAAAAGGAATATACACCCCAATATCAAACCGACCTTTTAAAGATTCTACTGATGGCGCTTTGTTAAATGTCCAACCGTTTTGCGCCCAAACGGATGAGGTCAGCAGGTTAAAAAAAGCATCCGTTCCGCCGACTGGTAGTTGCGACACAGTAGTTGTATAAGTAGTTACGGTGCCAATACCTTGCTGGGTATAAGATATTGAAGAACAATAAACAGAGCTTTGGGTACAGGGAGAATCTGGTCTTTGCGATGGCATTGTGAAAGAAAAAGCGAAACAGGCCCTACCTGTTAGCACAAACAGTAAAGGGGACGTTAATAAAACTATCCGGTATTGATGTAATCGCATTCTTAACAACTCCTTAACAGGGTAGGTATGGAATAAAAATCTGTCTTGATATGAAATCGATATGAAATTGTGTCTCAATTGCTATTTATGTGCCAGGGTAAACTACGTAAACCTTGACAAAGGGCGTTGTTGCTTCACCTGTCCAAATCTCTCGTATTAGGTGTTCTTCATCTTTTTTAGGGTCATAGCACGGTCTTACAGATCGGGAACTGATATATCTGAATCTAATTTGATAATCACCCGGCTTTATGTTGTCAAAATACCACGACCCCCCCAATCCGTCAGAGCCTCCGATTAGCAGACTATTCTTCTGCCAAAAAACTTTGGTGTCCGGGAAAAAAGTTGCGTGTTCTCCTGGTTGAATTAAGGGACAAGCGAGTTGCGGAGAGTTTAGGAGTCTATCTCTACCTCCTTTGCTTTGTAATACTTTACCATCGGCTTCCACTATTTCTAAGGGAATTACAAGCAGGGGATCGAAAAAAGGTAAGCGAATAGGAGAAGGCGAGTTGTTTGTAATCCGAATAGCGAGCTGAATCAAGGTATTTACATCTGGTCGATTCTCAGGGATTAACCATACTCTATTTGGCACCAAAATTTCAAAGCGGATGCCATCAATTTCAACTGCATTCTTGTTAGTCGATTCTACAGATGTCAAGTTATATCCCCTCTCACTTTCCACCTCTTCAATCGCCATAACTTCTTTAGGCACATGACTCAATGCCACTAAGCCGGAAAGAATTAAAACTAATAAAAATAGGGAAAAGTGCTTCATCACATCAAACTGCCTTGCTTTCTGAAAGTGATTTATTAACTATAAAACTATATATTAGGACTGCTCCCTCAAAGTTGAAACGGTAAAAATACTGATTTTTTAGATGATAGTTTCCCGACCCTCTGCAATAAAACCACTAAGTCGCACTTTAATATGAATTTGACAACCGCATATATACGAAAAATCGGTGACGCTCGATCGACTTAATAAATAGCACTTATTAAGTTTGTTTATGCTTCCGCAAAATATGTCGCATCGTACCAAACCACAACTGCAACAGTAAATTGCTGGTCATCACCCACAGGGAAATCGAGAATTTCAGTAAATAAAGTGTCTTCTAGAGATTGGAATTCAAAGCCGTAAGTAGTTGGAGGGTCAAACCAGCGACAGCCGGGAACTTTGTTGAAGACTTGCCAGCCGTTTTGGATAGAATTGGGAAGGATGGGATTTTGCTGTGTCAGGCCGCGCATTTCTTTTCCGAAACCGCCGCCCCCGCTAGTTGCTACGCTAAAATCTGGCGATTCTTGTGGGTCGTAAATATCAACAAACAATTCGTAATTGCCTCTGTCTTGTCCGCGAGCACCTCCACCAGCAGCACGGACATCGAGGTTGATATTGCCGCTACTGCCTACAGTACCAGTTAGTGCGGAGGCAAAACCATTTCCGACAGAGCTACTGTTGTCGTCAAATCCCAGTCGAAAACCTGAGTCATTGTGAGTGCTTAAGAATGTGTTGGGGTTGCAGCGGTTGGAGGGAAGGTCGTTGTTTGTCCAGGCTATATATTTTGAACCTGGAGTAAGTCCGTCTAGCTTGTATCTGTCTTCTTGATAGCCGGAGGCTAGGGTGCCGGAGAAGTTTTTAGAGGATTTACGCCGAGTTTGGTTTCTCCAACCCCATTTGATCCCGTTATAAATCGTAACTGTTCTTTTCCGGGTTATTAAATCTTGCGTCTCTTCCACTAAGTAAAGTTCAGCATCCCAGAAATGGCTTTCCACAGGATCTACTCTGTATGGTACGTCCCCAAAGAATCTGTACGGCGGTATGCCTAATCCGTTCCCTGCATGGCCAGTATAGTATGGGGTAGTTTGCCCAATATCAATATCGAGAATGTTTTCAATAGAACCATGTCGATCGGGAGTGCGGCTATGATTGTTGTACACTCGTTGAATCCATTGAATTCCTCTAGTAACACCTGTGGGGTCAGGTACGGGGTCACCAGTTAATAGGGCTGGAGAGTACAGTAATTCAAGCATAGCCCCAACACCTTCTGAGAAAGGGTCTTGTATTTCTGCTCCACAATCTGTAGTTTGCGGGCCGCAGATGTAATAGTTCAGGAGATTAAAGCTACCTTGTAAATCATTCTCGGCACGTCGAAATTCCCAACGTCCCGGATAGCTATTAGAAAAATCGTTTAGCAATTGCCAAAGCTCATTCGTGCCACCTCGTTGAATCTCTTCTGCAAGAACTAAGTACGCTTCACCCTCATAATTAGGTTCGTTGTAACGAATAAAGGCATCGGATCTTCCACCTGGAGGAGGATAATTGATAGTAAAAGCAACACCGGATTGTCCTGTAAGCGTTACTACTAAGGTTACGGCCAACCCAAGTAGGGAATATTGTCGCGAAGCCATTTTGTAACTCCTTTAGGTAGTAGGTTTTAAAAAAATAGCAGTTTTGGCGTGAAACAAAATTTAAACAGTAATTGCGATTTGATTTCAATTCATCAATAGACTAGGCGGAACTCCTCCCAAGGTGTAGACGCCTTTCCTGTCCACAATCCTTCCACAGTTCCTCCATAAGGGATTTTTCTCACAGCGTTTTGATTTTCATAAGTGAACCGAACTTGATATTTACCTGGATTGAGGGTGCGAAAAGTCCAAACACCGCCAGAACTTTCATAGCCTGTGAGTCCAAACTTGTCTCGCTCGCAGTACAACTCGCCTTCCACAAAGAATGTCAAACTCTCGTTTGGCATAGCTAATAGAAAATCGTCTTCTTGCAGGCCTTTGGTTGCATTTCTTGCATAAGAGCGATCTATTACTGTCCCTTTAGCATCTTGAAGTTCTGGCATCAATCCACATAATTTAAAGCCAGCGGGAATTGTCGAAAGGTTGGTGACGCGAATCCCAAATTTTACGGGAGTTGTGTCACCGTCTTTAGTAGGAATGAGTACCTCGCGCTCTGGCACTAAAGTTTCAAAGCAGATGCCATCTACTTCAATGGTTTTGTTCTTAATTGATTTTCTTTTTCTAGATGCCATGTTTGTTATCCTCCCATGCTAATTCACGTTGAAATAAAATCATTGAAACGGTTGGCGATATCCGATCGTTCTTGCAAGATACGATCGCGATAAGCTGGTTGTTTCATCAGTTATATAAATATCTCAAAATGATTCTTTCTGGCATCAACTAGCTTGGTTTCTTGAAAATAAATTATCTGAATATGCCATTTGCTTCAACGGCATTTTTGTCAAAATATTCTCTTTTTGCCATGCTTGCTACTCTCTCAATTTTAAGAGAACCAAGTAGTCTCGAAGAACAGCACCGATCGCTAACAACCCACGAGTATTTTGGTTATTGCTGTTTCATCGCTATATATAACTCTAGAAAAATTCTGGGTGCTTGACAACCGCAAAACTACTTAAGTTTTTCCAAGAAACTTGACCTCTATTGTTCAGTAAATACAGTGAATGGCGATTGATCGACTTAATAAATAGCACTTATTAAACTTGTTTATGCTTCTGCATGAATTTTCACGTATGCACCATTCCCATCCAGAGGTCGGCTCTCCCGGATGCTTGTAAAAAGTAGCGATCGATACAATCCACCGCAGTTTTTTACCATCTTGCCCTAGAATCTGTAACGTTGTATTTAACTATTAGAAGCGCAACGAGGCTGCCGTTTTATTCGTAATCCCAAGAGCGAGTTTTACAAGAGTTGTAGCATAGGGCTTATTTGAGGGGATTGTCAAGACACGATCGGGCATGAAAATTTGAAAGTGAATGCCATATACTTAAAGTGTATTGCTGTTAATAGATACAGGTGCATAAATTTCCACTATCGACCAAATTGATTATTTAGGAGATACAGCAAACCATCTGTTTCTCTCTTCCTCCTCGTCGGACTCACTTTAAGGCGGAATCAGCCTAAACTCCACAAAAGGTGTATTCACCATTCCCACCCAGAGGTCTTCACATAAAAACTCTAATTTTTCTGTGAGGGATCTGTATGTTAAGTTAATCTGGTATGTACCGAAGGCGAGATCGTTAAACCTCCAACAGGATCTACCTCCACCTGAAACTATCAGGCTTAACAGATTATTTGCTTGCCTTGTAAGGCTAGCTTTGAGAAATAAAGTAATGCTTTCTCCTGGTTTCACAAGTTGTAAGTCGGATTCTTGAGGAATAACCCATCCCAGACTACCGCCACAGTCTAGGCGAGGTATCACACCATTTTCTCCTATTAGTTGGGGAATCAATGTATCAAATAAGATAAAGCGAAAAGGAGTTGAGGTATTGTTGGTAATTTTCATCCCAATCTGTACGGGAATTTTCGCAGATGATGCGGTTAGCGGAACTCTTAAGCTTGGCTCAGTAACTAGCGTTTCAAAGCACATACCATCGACTTCTACTCGATTGTTGTGATGCGGCACAGGTTCAATTAATCGTAAATTAATCGCAGGACTTGCAAACGAACTTTTCTCACTTTCTTCTACTCTAATTCTTTCCGCTGTAGGTGAATCTTTTAATAAGAAATTATGGCCCGGACTTAAGTAGATGAATCGAAGCTGGTAAGTTCCTAGTCGTAAAGGTTGAAACAAATAAACTTTTTCAGAACTAATAATAGTTGTGGTAGCATAAAAAAGACTCGTTTGGAGTTGCAGGCAGTTATTCTGCCAAAAGAGCTTTGCCATAAAAGACCGCACTATAGCTCTGGTTGTTGTGTTTTTTGGTGTAATTGCTATACCCTTGTAATAGTTAGTTGCTATTGGTCTATCGCTCGTTTTTTGAGGGCGTATTTCTTTACCGTCAACAGTAAAAAGTTCGGGCGTTAAATATTTATCTATGAAAGAAAACAATGTTGATGTATTATTAGTAATCGCTAAATGAATCTGTACAAATGTAGTTGCATTCGTACTGTTCTTCGGTACGGCCATCACTATAAATGCGGGTTCCCAGATTTCTATATCAATACCCTTTTGTTCCACTGTATTGTTGTCACTTGAATTAAAATCTGTCATATTTATTACCCTTTATATGCCCAAAATTTTCATTAACAGTAACTATTTTTTGTGCTTTATTTAATACCAGGACTCTAAAAATGATGAAATTCAATAAAAACTATAAAAAATGCTTGCTCACATCAATTAGCATTGCTTGTTGAAAGTTACTTCTCAGCTATTTCAATATATATTAGGACAAATCAATTAATATTTTAACCGTAAAAATACTGATTTTTTACGTGATAGTTTCCCTCGTACGAGCAGTAAAACTACTAAATTGCACTCTCATATTAATTTGACAACCGCAGATATACTGATAATGCGTTACGCTCGATTTTTTTAATAAATAGCACTTATTAAACTTGTTTATGCTTCCACCAAATATGTCGCATCATACCCAACTGCTGCAACATTACTTGTGTCCGCAGCATAAAAAGATGGATAAACAGGCAATAAAAATATAGAGGTGCGATCGCCCGCGCCTCTATATTTTAGTAAAAGTTAAAATTCCACACCAAAGTTTTGTCAAAACTTTGACTACATTCGGAACTGTTCTACTTCAGGCGTATAGCCGATCGGCAAAATGTAATCGAGATTCTCGTGGGGACGAGCAATGATGTGATACGATAGCAACTTTCCGCCATCGACCTTTTTAACTGATTCAATTCCAGCAGCAACGGCTGCTTGCACTTCAGAGATATCTCCTCTAACTATAATTGTCCAGTAAGCGCGGGTTATTTTTTCATAGCGAACTAAAGTAACTCGGGCTGCTTTCACCATTGAGTCTGCAACTTCTACGGCAGCGGGAAATCCTAAGACTTCAACCATTCCAACTGCAACACCCATTACAACATTCTCCTAAGTTTCACAAGATATCTGAGACTCATTGTAGGTGAAAGTGTTGACAGAAATTGGTTCGGATGATTTTGGTCGGCTGGATATGCCGGCCCAAAATAAAAATATCCCTAGAAGCTTTTGCGAGATTAAAATCCCACAGTAGCGCGCGCCGGAAAGCCCGCCACAAAACAGTTTTAATCAAAATAATTGCGAAAATTAGCTGTGCGACTGCTTAATTCGCCCTGCGCGAGCAAGCTGAATGACAAATTCGCCTCGCGATTTTCGGGACTTTGAACTCAACAAATCCAGCCGCCCGACACAAAAATTTACAAGCCGCGATACCTGGGCGATCGACCGCTCATGACCAATGACTGATGACTGATGACTGATGACTGATGACTGATGACTGATGACTGATGACT
>NZ_JAUBOJ010000024.1:30109-36184 GCF_036700185.1 Microcoleus sp. BM001215392
GATGACTGATGACTGATGACTGATGACTGATGACTGATGACTGATGACTGATGACGAATGACTGAGGACTCAAAACTCGTCAAGCAACCACTCCGATGCTCTTTCACCCAGATCGAGGGGAACGCTGACAGCTTTGCCCAAACGCGGGCGATCGCGAGTAGTGACAATATATTCTCTCACCTGTTCGGTGCTGCCCCAGCCGTTGAGGTAATTGGCCACCGCATCCAAATGCTCGAAATAATCAGCCTCCGTCATCGGAAAAGACACTTGTTCCAAATATTTCCACATCACCTGCACAAAAATCTTGCCCCGCGTTCGCCGCAATCTGATATCGTAAGACTTTCCCCATTTTTCTAGGAGTAGCTGGTGTAAATCCTTGCCCGTCATGGTTGCTCCTGAGTGAATCTGTTAAACAATAAAAGACAAAGTTCAAAAAATGTAATAATACTCTAATAAAGGCTGGAAGGTGCATTCTTAAAGGAATTTTCGCGGCCTGAGATTTGTGCGAGCAGATTGGCGGTAATCATCCTGCTTCCTCTGCACGTACAGGCTCGCTAACAGCTAACAAACAAACGTAACTTAAAACCGTAAGGCAGGTCATGGCTCAATCTTCTGCTGGAAATCCCGATGTCCCCGATATGGGGCGTCGCCAATTTATGAATTTGCTGACGTTCGGTACAGTCACAGGTGTGGCACTGGGCGCACTCTATCCTGTTGTCCAATATTTTGTTCCTCCGTCGAGTGGGGCTGTTGGCGGTGGCGTGACAGCTAAAGATGCCTTGGGTAACGACATCATCGTTAGCGAATATTTGACTTCTCACCCTGCGGGCGATCGCACTTTGGCCCAAGGCCTCAAAGGCGACCCCACTTATCTGGTGGTGCAAAAAGACTTAACTCTCGCCGAATACGGCATCAACGCAGTCTGCACTCACTTGGGTTGCGTCGTGCCTTGGAATGCTAGCGAAAACAAGTTTATGTGTCCTTGTCACGGTTCTCAATACAACAGTGAGGGCAAAGTGGTACGCGGCCCCGCACCTTTATCTCTCGCCTTGGCCCACGCCACTGTCGCAGATGACAAGGTGACTTTTACCCCTTGGAAAGAAACAGATTTCCGCACCGGCGAAGCACCTACCTGGTCATAGTTAGCAGTCATTAGTTAGCAGTTAGTAGTTAGCAGTTAGTAGTTAGTAGTTAGTAGTTAGTAGTTAGCAGTTAGTAGTTAGTAGTTAGTAGTTGGTAGTTAGTTTCAATAACGAATAACGAATAACGAATAACGAATAACGAATAACCAATAACCAATAACCAATAACCAATAACCAATAACCAATAACCAATAACCAATGACCAATGACCAATAACCAATGACTAATCACTAAATTGTCTGAACCTTTGAGATTTAATACTCTGATGCCACAAATTAACTTATCTGCGATATTTCGCCGCAGTGCCAGGACGATCGCCAAAACAGCCTTAATTGCGATCGCCGCCGCCGGATTTTTTCTCAGTAGCGACATCGCACTTCCCCAAGCAGCATTCGCTTACCCTTTCTGGGCCCAGCAAACAGCACCCGCTACCCCCCGCGAAGCCACAGGCCGCATTGTTTGCGCTAACTGTCACCTCGGCGCCAAACCGACTGAAATTGAAGTCCCCCAATCTGTTTTACCTGACACAGTTTTTGAAGCTATTGTCAAAGTTCCCTACGATCAAACCGTGCAGCAAGTTACCGGCGACGGTAGCAAAGGCGGCTTGAACA
Source organism: Microcoleus sp. BM001215392 (assembly GCF_036700185.1). Lineage (NCBI taxonomy): Bacteria > Bacillati > Cyanobacteriota > Cyanophyceae > Oscillatoriales > Microcoleaceae > Microcoleus > Microcoleus sp. BM001215392. The sequence goes on from NZ_JAUBOJ010000024.1 coordinate 31,863, forward strand.
TAGGTGCAGTTGTGATGTTACCCGAAGGTTTCAAAATTGCTCCCGCTGACAGAATTCCCGAAGAAATGAAGGAAAAAGTCGGCGATCTTTACTTCCAACCTTACAGCGAAACCCAAGAAAATATTGTGTTAGTGGGCCCGCTGCCTGGTGAACAGTACAAAGAATTGGTATTCCCAGTTTTGTCGCCAAATCCCGAAACAGACAAGTCAGTTCACTACGGCAAATATCTAATTTATGTCGGTGGAAACCGCGGCCGCGGCCAGGTTTATCCAACAGGCGCCAAGAGCAATAACGCTGTTTATAATGCTTCGGTAGCTGGCAGTATTTCTAAGATTGCTACACCTGAAGATGGCGGTTATGAAGTAACAATTCAACCGACAGAAGGTGCAGCGGTTGTTGATACAATTCCCGCAGGCCCAGAACTGATTGTTACTGAAGGACAAACAGTTGCAGCAGGCGAACTTTTGACGAACAATCCTAATGTGGGTGGTTTCGGTCAAAAAGACGTGGAAATTGTACTGCAAAGTGCAGGACGAGTTAAAGGATTGATGGCTTTCGTGGCTATAACCATGCTAGCTCAAATCATGCTGGTTCTTAAGAAGAAACAGGTCGAAAAAGTTCAAGCTGCTGAAATGAATTTCTAAGCAGGACTTTGATTAGTTGGGTAAAGTGCTTTGTGCGTACCCAACTATTAGCTAAGTAGGGCGGGGAATACCCGCCTTACTCTTTGATAAATAATCGGTAAAATAATGTCAATTGATGAGAAAAAAGTTAAAGTAGGGGCGCTGGAATGGTTTTATCGGGAAACAAACCCGGTTAACGAAAGTGATAAACGAACTGTACTGCTGCTGCACGGTATACCGTCCCAAAGCTTTACCTGGACTGCCATGATGCCGGATTTGGCGACAGGGGGATTTCGCTCGATAGCGCCGGATTGGGTGGGCTGCGGGCGATCGGCAAAACCCGACAAACGCGACTTTGCTTATACTCCCGATGCCTTTGTTGACGCCCTCGCAGGCTTCATTCAAGCGATCGAACTAGACCGATTTTCCCTGGTAGTCCAAGGATTTTTAGCATCAGCAGGCATTCAATACGCTTTGAGAAACCCCGATAAAATCGATCGTTTAGTGATTATAAATACACCAATTTCAGCAGATATAAAATTGCCTTGGAAAATGCAGCAGTTGGGACTGCCTTTTATTGGCGACATGATGACCCAAGACCCGCTTTTGGTGGACAGAACCCTCGAAGGCGGCAGCCGCAAGACAATATCAGACAAGGATTTAGATGTTTATCGCAGTCCGTTTTTGAAGAGTTCGGATGCGGGGCGATCGCTAATGAACACAGTCCGCAACATTCAATTACCGCAGTCAATGGCAGAAATAGAATCCGGCTTGCAAGGATGGACACAACCAAGCTTATTTGTGTGGGGTTTAACCGACCCTTGGCTGAGTGTTGAACCCGCTCAAAAATTAGTGAGCTCCATGAAAAACGCCGAGTTAGTCACCCTAGAAGAAGTCGCCCATTATCCTCAAGAACATTGGTCAGAAAAAGTTGGCGATGCTGTGATAACTTTTCTGCGTCGTCACGAGGTAAAATAATATTTTGTACCTAACTCTCGGTGCGTAGGGGCGGTGCACCCGTGTCCGCGCGCAACGAGAAATCTAAAATCTAAAATCTAAAATCAATATGACTCGTCCCCGTTCATTTTTGGCCTTGATGATGGCGTGTTTGATGGCATTTCTGGTTAGTTGCAGCAGTGTCGAAGCAAAAGTTCCCACGACTTACACAACAGCCCAGATCCAACAAATTCAGCGCTATGTTCCTACTCTGACAGAGTTCCGATCGCGCATGGACAACCTAGGAACCCTGATTCAGAAAAAAAATTGGGTTGATACCAGAACTTACATTCACGGGCCTCTCGGCGACTTGCGCGGTACCATGAAAGCTGTGTCTGCCACTTTGTTGCCGAAATCTCAACAACAAGCTGTTGATTTGACCAAGAGTTTGTTTGCTGATTTGGTAGACATTGACATCGCTGCTAAAGGGACTGACTATGCAAAAGTCACGGCTAGTTATAGCAAAGCTGTGAAGGATTTCGATACTTTCTTGCAGCTAATTCCTAAAGCCTAATCGCTTTAGTTTGTCGCGCAGATGTAGGCGGCGGTTGAAACCAGGTTTACACATACGAACACGGCGGTTGAAACCGCGTCTACACACACGAAGTCCACCGAGGTGGTGTAAAGAAAATAACGTAAAACGTAATTTTTACTGCCCGTTCTTCAACCCGCGGAGGCGGGTTTCGTTTGTGTCGCCGCGGTTTCTAACCGCCGGGTATTCTTCAACTCTTCTAGGTTTTGTTTGTATAGACGGGGTTTCAACCGCCCCGTCTTCTTCTGTAAAATCTAAAATATAAAATCTAAAATAGAATGGTTCGCGTTGCAATTATTGGTTGCGGTATTGTCGGGGCTTCGATCGCCTTTGAACTAAGTAAATTTCCAGAATTAAAAGTAACTGTATTCGACAAACAGCCGCCCGCACAAGGTTCTACAGGTGCAGCCCTCGGCGTTTTGATGGGAGTCATCAGCCACAAAACCAAGGGCAGAAGTTGGAAATTGCGAGAAACCAGCCTTCAGCGCTACGAAACTTTGATTCCTGAATTGGAATCAGTTACAGGGCGGAAAATTCCATTTAACAAACAGGGAATTTTGATGCTGTGTTCCGAAGGAGAAGATTTAAGTAAGTGGGAAAAGCTAGCAGCAACTCGCAAGTCTCAAGGTTGGGAATTGGAACTTTGGGATGTGGAACGAGTGCGCGAGTTTTGCCCTCATCTTGATTTAAATAATAACATAATTGCTGGGATTTATTCGCCTCAAGACCGACAAGTCGATCCGATCGCACTAACTTTGGCTTTAGTGGATGCTGCTACACAAAATGGGGTGATTTTTGAGTTTGGGGTGGAAGTTGCAGGGGCCCAAATTGCTGATAGTGACAAGTTCGATCGACTAATTGTATCTGCTGGCTTAGGTACTGCCGCTGTCACCGCATCGTTAAATCAAGTGGTGGACATTCGCCCAGTGTTGGGACAAGCGCTGCATTTGCGGTCAAAAAATCCGTTAGGAAACCCAGATTTTGCACCAGTAATTACCTGCGATGACATTCACATTGTACCTTTGGCAAATCAAGAATGTTGGGTAGGGGCGACGGTGGAGTTTCCCGAAAATGGCGGGGAAATTCAGGCAAATGCTGATATGTTGGATGAAGTGATGGCAAGGGCGAGATCGCTTTGTCCGGCCTTAGCCGAAGCCCAAATCATCCGAAAATGGTCGGGATTGCGCCCGCGCCCGGAAGGACGCCCAGCCCCAATTATCGAAGCGCTTCCCAGTCACAGCAAGGTTTTCATCGCTAGCGGCCACTACCGCAACGGCGTGCTGCTGGCCCCTGCAACCGCGCGATCGATCCGAGAGATGATTTTGCAATAATTAACAAATGTTAATACAATAAATAAAGCCATTCATATCTTACATCTAAAAATGTCCGAAAAACCCTTAGGAAAGCCACGAATTTTGTGGCGAGTAATCTTGCTATCTGGAGTCAGCTTGCTGCTATATTACGGCTGGTACAAATGGATTATTCAAGAAGAATTGCGGAATTATAACGGCAAGGGTTGGTCGGGGACACTTTGCTTATTACCCTTTGTGTTAGGAGTAGCCATCCCCCAAGCTTTGCGGATATTCGATCCCGACGTTCCCGGATGGTTTGGTTGGTTTTCCTTCCTAGGAATTGCTTGGATTTACATCGTCCAGTTCAAACTTTACAACACAGTCAACGAACTTTACCGAGAAGAAGGGCTGAAAGAACCGCTAACAGTTTGGTGGATTTTTGTACCAGGTTTAAATTTAATTGTCGGCTTGCGGCAAATTCACTTTTTGAGCCAATTTTGGGCGAGAAAACAGGGCATTGAAGTCAAGGATAACTTAGCCGAAAGCCTTCCTTTTCTCTCAGCTAACGCTTAAGGTGAAAATTATTACACCGATATCATAGGTTTGTAGTGAGGACTTCAGTCCTTTCCATTTACCAGGTTTGTAGTGAGGTTTGTAGTGAGGACTTCAGTCCTTTCTATTTACACCAGAATAATTGTTTTCCGAGTGTAGTGCGATCGTCCCCCTCGCGCGAGGGTGCGCGAGTATCAGCCCTTTCTCTATGTTTGAGTCAATCAGGACTTGCATTCCTCACTACGAACCTGTCCTCACTATGAACCTGAGTTAATCAGGACTTGCATTCCTCACTACGAACCTGTCCTCACTATGAACCTGAGTTAA
>NZ_JAUBOJ010000024.1:36284-37086 GCF_036700185.1 Microcoleus sp. BM001215392
TCAGGACTTGCATTCCTCACTACGAACCTTTCAATCAGCAAAACCGATTCGGTAAATTAGCAAGAATCAGTTTAAGTTCCGGTTCATTAACCCGCTTAATTGCTTTTGGAATACTTACCCACTGTCGCTTTCTACAGCTAGCTTCCGGCCATTTTTCGAGAACAGTTTGTACTTGCAGTAAAAATACTTCTACCTGACAAGTATAGCCAGACTTTTGGTACTCATAAGTTCCCAGCAAATCCGGGAACACCTTACCCAACAAACCTGCTTCTTCCCAAGCTTCCTTAGCAGCAGAATCTTGAGGAGTCATGTCAGGTTCAATTAACCCTTTAGGAATCACCCAACGCTTCCCCGTTGAAGAAGTAATCACCATTACTTCAATTTGTCCGTTTTGAATGCGGTAGGGAATGACAGCCGATTGTTCTACCAATACAATAGTTCTTGTAATCATGATTTATGCAATCTTTAGGGTGCAAAGGCTGCTTCAACTTGATTGACAGTTGAAGATTCAAAATAAAAAAGTTGATACACCCTGATTATGTATTAGAAATTACCCATCGATAAAGCAAGCTCAAATTTTTTAGAAAAAATAATTGCTGACAGCCATTTTTTCAGAAAAAAAGCCCGGTTTATTTATTGAGTGGGATTGCTTAAGTTCTATTTGCGATCTCTCAGTCGAGACAATAACTAAGTCAGAAATAGAAATATGTATGATTTTACCTTTAGACTTCTCCAAAAAAGAAATTCTTTCAGAAGATAGGTTTATTTCGCTTTGACAGGGCGAAGCATTTGGACTTGAGAT
>NZ_JAUBOJ010000025.1:0-37075 GCF_036700185.1 Microcoleus sp. BM001215392
CGCCCAAATGCTACGCCCCTACATATACATTTCGACTTTTGCAAGAGATCTACTGTATTGAGTGTTTGGGCTTGTCCAAATTGTACCTGCACCGCTTTTTGAGCCTCCTCTAGCTGGAGTGGATATCCAACCCGAAGCGGTAAGTTCTGTTTCGAGGGTGATTTTATCGATTCCACTGACAAGGAAATTGAGAACATCTGTGACAGCTAGGATGTTACCTGATGACATCTTTCATGGAAATTGGGTTTTGGATGGGGGTGAATGAGCACTGGTAGAGCGATCGCCCTTCTGATTATAAAACGGGCGAGATCCCTTTGCGAATAGTTCCAAAAGGGATCTCGCACCCTATTTCCTTTGCGAAGATTCTACCAGTTCTGATTCCTGAAGACGTTGCGATAATAGGCAATCTTCAAAGCTGAAAGCTTCTGAGTCTAGAAAACTAGCGATCGCCATTTCGATCGCAGCTTCCAGAGAGCATTCTAGCTGTGTAGCTTTTTCCATCAGGGCGAGTTTCACATAGTCAGGCAAATGGGTCATCAGCGAATGAATAGCTTCTGGTGGTAAGTGTTGGATCTTGAGGGTCTGAGTCATTGTTCTCTGGGGATTTTAACGTTGTAGGGAGGATTTGTAGCTTGAAGGATGAGGGTTTCTAATTCATATAATAACCCTGGTTTTTGCCATTGGTTGAGGGTAACAAAGGCGATTCTTACATCATCTGGATCGTAGCGATCGAGCCAGCCCCAGAGGAAGGCTTTGTGACCACCTCGCAGTCGATCGCGGAGGTTCTTGGCTTTGCCGATGTAGAGCAATCCTTCGGTGCGATGTCGAAAGGCGTACAAACCAACTTTAGCAGGAATGGTGTCGAAGTCGCGGCTGAGGGGATGGCATCGATCGAAGGGGGTAAAGGCGAGATTATCGAGAATTTGGCGGGCTTCTTGCTGGATGGGGTTGGTCATGGAAATTGGGAGATGGAAGCGGTTATTCCATCCTACAAGTAGAAGCGATCGCTCTTTTAATCAGACCCAAAAAAGCGATCGCCTTTCTGGATTATTAGGAAGGGATCTCGATCTTTTTTGACCGCAGATGGACGCAGATTAACGCGGATGTCAGAAGGGCGATCGATCTTGTTGGGTAACGGAGATCGCTCTTTTACTTACTGAGCATTTTCTTGCTCTAGAAGTCGATCCAGTTTATTTTCAATTGTGGTTAGCTTTCTCAGGACAGTTGGACGATCTTCATCTAGAGAAGTAAGTAAATTAGCAATTCCTGACTGAACATTAATCAATTGCACGACAGCATTTTGTAGTTGTACCATTCCTTCTCGAAGTTCCTGTCGTTCGAGTCTTGCTTCTGCCATGCTATCCAAAATAGCTTGAGCTGCCCTAGCGTTACTTTCTATTAGTTGCTTGAGTTCTTCATCGGTCATGTCGATGGCTGTTGGTAAATGAGATACTACTTGAGATTATAGCAAATGAGATCGGGGCGATCGCTATTTTGATGAATTATGGACGATCGGCTCATATTTAGGAATTTTTGGAAATGTATGTTATCATTAAAGTAGCAGTTTATTTAATCCCACTCTTAAAGAGTAATATACCAAAGCTAGCCTGACTTTTTACTGTGATGAAAGAGCAAACATTTGAACTGGATGAATCTCAGATAAAATTTCTCCAAAGTTGTCATAAATATGGATTTAAAGACGCAAATGAAGTAGTAAGAATCGCCATTAAACGCCTGGAGTTAGCATTAGAAGCGGAGCGATTGGAAGAATCTGCTGCTCTCTATGCAGAAATATATAAGGAAGATACAGACTTGCAAGAATTGACGGAATTAGGTTTAGAAGAATGGCTGAAGCTATAAAATTGAAACGCGGTTTAATTATTGAAGTTAATCTCGATCCAACTAAGGGTTCTGAAACCGGAAAAATTAGACCTTGTGTTGTTGTGACTAACAATACTTATAATGAGCGAGTTCCTGTAATCCAGGTTGTTCCAATTACTGCTTGGAGTGAAAAAAAAGCCAAGATTAAAAGTAATGTGGAGATTGAACCATCTGAAAGAAATGGATTAACAAAAAAATCTATTGCTGATTGTTTGCAAACGCGCCCTATTGATTATAGTTCTCGTGGGGTAGATATCCGAGGTGAACTTGAACCAGAGGTGATAATAAAAATCGATATAGCTCTCAGAATCGTGTTTGCTTTGTAAGTTTTAAGCCTTTTAAAGAATAAACAATCAAGAGGTTAGCAGGCGATCGCCCTTTTGATTATAAAACGAGCGAGATCCCTTCTGAATTATTAGAAAGGGATCTCGATCTTTTTTACCGCAGATGGACGCAGATTAACGCAGATGTCAGAAGGGATCTCGCACTTTTGATGAATTATGGGCGAGATCCTTTTTGAGTCTGGCTGAGAAAGGGATCTCGCCATGATTGATTGAGAAAGCTTAAAAAATAGACATTAATTTTTAACTTCCTGAAAAATTTTATAATATTCGCAAATTATTTCAATAAAAATATCCCCTTCCAACCGAAAATGACTCAAAGCAGATAAATCTAAATTAGCAGGAAAATTGAAAGGATAGGACAGGGAAGATAAGAAAGTTTCAGCAGTTTCTTCAAGCTTTCTGAGTTCGACTTCTCCTACCCAAAAACAGTAATTTTCATCATCGGAATTGATGGGGCGAGAAATCACTAGGTGAAGAATGCGATCGAATTCGATCGCGACATCTCCGACTTCGGGACCAAAGGTGAAGTCTAAACGCAAGCCAAGATTTTGAGGGCGAAGTGAAACCCCTACTAAATCGGCACTTTTTAAGTCTTCTAAAAAGGTTTTGAGGTTGAGTGCGATCGCGGTTGTCATAGAATCACTTTTTCTCCGGTATTATGTGTCTTAGCCCCTGGTTCAAATTTTATTTGAGTTCCATCTCGATTGTATCGACGACGGTAAGTTTTGCCCTCCGTCCCGCGTATATGAGGCCCTGTACGGACTATTTCACCATTTGGTCTAATGTTAATTATACTACCATCTGGGTGTTCAAAGCTTTGATAGCCACCTTTTGTGCTAGTTTTAAATTGGAACCCGTAACTCTCCAGTATGGCGATCGCTTCTGATAAGGTTTGTCCTGTTAAATCGGCAAGTTGTTGTGCGGCTGGATTCATTGGTTGTGAATGGGAAATATTTTGAGCGATCGCCATTTTGATTATAAAAAAATCGAGATCCCTTCTGATTATAAAACAATCGATCGCCCTTCTGGATTATTAGAAGGACGATCGCTCTTTTTTTACCGCAGATGGACGCAGATTAACACGGATGCACGAAGGGCGATCGCTCGTTGGATGAATTATGAGCGATCGGCTTTGTGAATTTCGGTGATTAAAGGCGAGATTCTTTCTGATTGTATAACGGGCGAGATCCTTTTTGTTGTTACTTAGAATTGGCGGAAGGCGATACATATCTTATCATCATTAAGTTGAGAAGATATGTATCTATTAGATCATTTCCATTGAAAGGCTACAGTTTGTCTAGACCACATATTTGAACCATTGATAGTGTTCACTTCTGCGTGCAAATGAACTCCCTGCGAAACGCCATTATAACCAATTTTTCCGATCGGTTCTCCAGCCTCAACACGCGCACCTTTTTGCTTGAATTTTGACGGGATCGATCCTTGTTGCAAATGTAAGTACATGGCTCGGTAGCCATCATCTACACCGTCATTATCATCCAACTTAATTACTAAAAAATTAGCAGTTGTTCCTGCATTGTAATCGTCAATTTCTAGCAAATTGGGACTTTTATCTGGAGTCGTATCTCGCCAGTCAACTACTGTCCCCGCTCTCATCGAATATACTTGTGTACCAAAGCGAGCTCCAGAGCTAATTCCAAGGTCTACTGCATACTTCTGACCATAACCATCCCAATGTGTCCAAACGATAGGAGTTTGCTCCCCCGAGCCAAGAGGATGACGGAATCCTCGTAAAGGATTGCTTGATGATGGATTTGAGAACAGAGGAGGTTGATTAGAGCTAGAAGATTGGTTAGGGATGTTACTAGGTATTTGAACTATTGGTGGCTTGCTGCCTTCCTGATATGCGATCGCCTTTACGCCATTCCAGGAAATGTAACCCTTTTCAAAGTATTGGATTAGCGTTCCATCGCCTTGGCCCTTTTCCGCACTCGTTGGAGCACCCAACCTGCCATCCAATCCACCTGTTTTCAAGAATTCCTGACGGATAGCACCATAAAGCGGAAAAGTTCCATTTTTACTGCTGACGATCGACCCTTTGTCAAATGTCTGATAGCTCACGCCATTATAGTTGATGACATCGGAAGTAGGATTACCCAGCGTTCCTTTATAATTCTGGAAAACGGGATAAAAATTGCCACCAATGGTGTGCCCGTTGAGAGAAATTGAACTAGGTGGAGGTACTACGACGGGATTGGGATTGGGATTGGAATTAGGTGGAGGTACTACGACGGGATTGGGATTGGGATTGGTAGTAGGTGGAGTTACTACAGGATTGGAATTAGCAGGAGGCAGTAATGGGGGGTCTCCAGGCGGGTAGCCATTCGTGTATGCACTCGGTACCCAGTAAGATTTGCCGTTTTGATTTATCCGAAACCACAAAGCGTCTTGCTTACCTGTCGTGAGATCCGGGACTATTTCCCCATAAGTCCAAGCATCAAAAGTGAAAACCTGACCTTTGTATCCAATATTCACATCGCTACGATCGCTCAAATTCGTGCTATTGCGAAGATTAACACCATTAGTTGACCAAATAATCGAGGTGAAACTGCCTGTTTTTATGTCATAAGTCGCTCTTTCCCAAGGCGTGACTTTTCCTTCTAAACCCCAAGTTGTCGGACTCAAGAAAGGACTAGGCGTGTAACTTTGCGGCTTAGTTTCCTTCGCCACTTGCACAGCTTTATTCAAATTCACCACCCCAAAACCCGTTTCCTGATCCCATCCGGGCTCCTTCAAATCGATCGCACTTCCAGTCAAAATGTCAATAATTTGCTTAGGATTCAAATCGGGATTAGCCTCCCAAACCTTAGACGCCATCCCCGCCGCCTTAGCCGCCGATGCCGAAGTTCCCGACATCGTGCCAATATCATCGCCAACAGTCGATAAAGTCGGATTGTCGATCGTACCTCCGGGCACTAAAATATCCAAACCGTAGCCGTAGCTGGAATAATCCGATCGCCCAAATCCATCAGATGAACCAACCGTCAGAATATTCTCAAACTCCTGGGAAGATTGACCCAAAACTGACATCACACCGCCGTCATTTCCCGCCGCTACAACTAACAGCACTCCATTCTGACGCGCATTTTCTAATGCAGCACGTTCTCGGTTGGTAAACTCGTAACGAGTGGTAATGGTTCCGTCAGCATTCTTTTGAGTTAAATCGAGCGGCAAAAGGGCGATCGCATTCTTCTGCTTTTGTCCTTTCGCTTCACTCACAAAATCAGTTAAAGCTAAATCCCATTCCCCAGAACCAATCGCCCGACTTAGATAAATATTCGCCCCATCGTTATAGCCATCAATGCCTTTATCGTTACCTTGAATTGCACTTACTAAACCCCAGCTAAACGTGCCGTGTTCGTTCCCTTCTCCGGCAGTAAATAAGGGATTGCTGTCTTTGTCGATGCGATCGCGCCCCAATGTCACTTTAGAATAATCCAAATCGGGATTGTTCGGCGCAAACCCAGTATCGATGATGCCCACAAAAGCGCGCTCGACCTTTGGTGGCACAATAGTTTCAACAGGCGGTTGTTCAGTTACAGGCGGTTGTAGGTCGATCGCAGGTGGTTGTGCAGGAGCTGGGGGGGCGATCGGAGGTTTTACTGTTACAGGCGGTGTAACAGTCAGTTTTGGTAATGCTGGTGCAATCGCAACTGGAGGTACGACTGCTGGTGCGATCGCAACTGGAGGTACGACTGCTGGTGTTGTGGCTACAGGCGGTACAACTGCGGGTGCGATCGCAACTGGAGGTACTATTGCCGGTGCGATCGCAACTGGAGGTACGACTGCTGGTGTTGTGGCTACAGGCGGTACGACAGCCGATTTCGGGTCAACTGGTAGAGTTGTGGCTACAGGTGGAGTTGTCGGCGGTACCACAACTGGGGGAGTTGTGGCTACAGGCGGTGTTGTCGGCGGTACCACAACTGGTGGAGTTGTGGCTAAAGGCGGTGTTGTCGGCGGTACAACAACTGGGGGAGTTGTGGCTACAGTCGGTGTTGTCGGCGGTACCACAACTGGTGGAGTTGTCGGCGGTACAACAACTGGTGGTGTTGTGGCTACTGGTGGTTTTGGAGTGACATATTCGAGCAATTTCTTGCCGCCATCAAGTTTAGTCCAATCCTTCTTTGGATCGATAACTTTGTCGATCGCCACTGCTTTACCAGTCGCACCTGTTAAATTGAAAACCAAATCGTTGTAATCTTTATCCGAACCTTCATCGACGCGCTGATCTTCCATTGCAAATGCCTTGCCATTGCCAGTGACATCTGCTATTTGTCCGTACAGAAAAGCATCATCTGGATTAGTGCTAGATAAGGACAACAGCGGGCGTTTGTCACCGTCAGCACCGGGATTATTAAAGACATCTCGGACAGTACCATTTGGCACCAGCATCACTGCAAAAGGCTCTCCCGGTTTCATCGCAAATGTTTTCGGCCCGCTGTACTTTCCTTCGTTATAATTGTCCTCTCCTAGACGGCCGTTAAATAGCGGATTTGCACCTTCAATGGAGTCAGAAATTACTACGTGACCGAATAAAGAATTGCTCAAAGCTCGTCTTGCTGCTTCTTCGATAAATTCCTCTGAAGCAGGATCGAAATTCTCCATACCCTGCACGCTAAAAATGGCAACTTCGCCTTGATAATTGCCGCCGTCGTGCAACCAATCAAAGCCAACTTGACCCGTTGAATCGGGAGTGAAGAAACCGGAGGTAACGCCTAAACCTGTCAGCGGATCGACTTTCCCGTCTGGGGTTAAACTAACTTGGTAATTTGTATCGCGGGAAGGTGCAGAAATTTTGAGTGCATAATTTGTTGCACCCAAATTATCGATGCTAAAAGTTCCCGAATTTGTGCCGTTGGTTTCGATGTCTTTGACAACTTTTCCCTGAGTGTCGAGAAGCTGCATCCCGACAACGGAAGTAAACCCTTCAGCCGTAACTCGGAAGCTACCGGGATTGAGCCGATTAAAACGATAGGTGTCTGTGGGGTCAGTTTTTCCGGCGAAGTCGATCGAGATATAGTTGTCGTTGAGATTGCCGATCGATATATTAGACATTTTGCACCTTGATTGATTCGATAATTTTGGGCTGACAGTTATCTATCTGGAGTGCGCCGGAGTTTTTATGCGATTTGTAATATAACTTCACACAGGGTGTGGGTCAAACTCGCTGAACTTCCGCCGCTATGTATCTATCTGGAGTGCGCCGGAGTTTTTATGCGAAGTTTATGTTTTTGTAATATAACTTTATATAGAAGGTGCGATCGGCAGAAAAGCCAGACATGACATCAGAATTTTTTTGAGCAATTTGTCGGGCGATCGCTTGCATTTTTGAGAATCCCGTCCTTTTCCAAAAAGAGTAAATAGTCTGTGTCTTGATATTCAACTGTCGGGCGATGGTGGACATTTTTTCTGGCGACTCCTGCAAGAACAATTTTTGAACAATAAATTGACAGTTGCAGTCGGGACGGTTTCGAGGATGACAGCGCCGCAGTTTTTGTTCTGGATCGCGATCGAAATATTTGGCGATTTCCCGTGCTAAAGCTTGTCTTTCTTGTCTCTCAATCTGTTCGATTTGAACATCCCAAGAGTCATTATAAAATCCGCTGCCTTCTAAAATATCTAAATCTAACGGAAGAATATTTTGATGCTTTTTAGCATATAAATCATAAATTCGATACTTGAGATGACGGTTAATCCAGATCAAAATACAGTCTTGAATTGGAGCAAATCGCGGCTCGAATTTGTGAAGATTATTGTCTAACCATTCCCAAGTTTTATTGAGGGCTTCATAATAACATAAATGAGAACTTTTTGACAATTTTGGCAAGCGTTGCAGTTGCTGCAATAACCGATTCATCAATCTTCGACGCTGCGGATTCTCCCGTGATAGCGAACAGATATTTAAAATTAGCTGACATAACAGCTCGTCTTGAGGAGTGCGATCGGAATATTGTTCTAATGCCAATCTCAATTTATCTATGGGAGCCATAATAGTCCTCTTAGTAAACGAATTAGATGTTAAACTGTGAAAAATATTGAACAGTTGTAGGGAAAATTTGAGAAAATTAACCTACACCTAGTTTTGTACAGCTCGTTACTTATACATATTTTCTAGGATTCGCCTAATCAAAACAATGCTAAAATTCACACACAAAGTTCACAACTTTTATGAAAAAGTCACAAAAGTCACAAAACTCACAAAAAATATTTTATAATTACCAAAAAAATAGATTAACTGGGGAAAGCAATGGAAATTGAACAAATGTTGATCCTGTTGGATGAGTGGGTTTTGGAAAAGAAAGGCAAGTCCCTAGATTTTGTAGAAAAAGAAATTATTCGTCTAAGCTGGCTGGATGTGGATTATGCAGATATGAACATTTCTAACTACAGCCCTAACTATGTCGAGAGAAGGCTGGCTCAGGGTTTATGGAATTTAGTATCAGAGGTGATTGGAGAAGGAAAAAAAGTTACTAAAAAAACATCCAAGCTGGCGATGGAAGAAGCAATCAAGAAGCGATCGCACCCGAAAGCACCAGGCAGAGAAATGACTTTGTTTGATGCGGCGAAGGAAGCTAACAATCGAGGGTTGAAATTAAAACAAGCTGGCCAATTAATAGAAGCGAGAAAAAACTTCGAGTTAGCTATTAAAATCAACCCGGACAATGCAGTGACTTACTACAATCAAGCATTGATGTATGAAGAAGCAGGAAAGGTCGATCGGGCGATGGAACTGTATCAGGATGCAGCATTCCTAGGCTTGGCTGCTGCTTACTGCAAGTTGGGCCGTTTGTATATCATTGAATATAAAGATTTGCGGAAATCAGTTGAAAAAATCGTGCTAGGTTTAAAGCTGGTGAAAGCGGAGAAAGTTGAGAATGACAAAATAGTTAAAGCAGGGTTGTTAACCTACCTTGGTTGGGCTTGGAAGGAACAAGGATGCTATGAAGAAGCTTTGGACAATTTGCAAGAGGCTATTAAACTACGGAGCGATCGGGGTTTAACTTATGGCATTATGGCCCAAGTGTACGAAAATCTGGGGAATGATGCAGAAGTTGTGAAAGCTTGGAAACACTGTCTGGAATATGCTAACTCCGATGAGCCAGATGAAGACGTTTACATTGGTAAGGCTCGTCAGCGTCTGAAGCAATTAGGTGGCTCTAATTAAATGTAAAATGCGTGAAGCGTAGCTATCCCGTAGGGAATCGCGCTGTGAGATACCCGACTGCTTTAAGAAGTCGGGTATCTGGGAATTCTGTTTTTGGCGTGGATTTTACTGAAGTGCGATCGTAGGGAAAGGGCGATCGCACTTATTTGAGATTTTAGTATCAATCAGGGACAGGGGTATTCGTTCCCATGTCGATCGGTACAAATTTCCGGTATCCTGTTATTGGTGGCTGACCCAAGGGCTATCCGAGCGATTGAAGCACCTGAAACTGCGGCTAGTACCAAGGTTATGTTGCCGAGCGCGATCGAGCAGATGAGGAGGGGTGAAATCAATACTTTGCAGTTCATACTCTTGTCTCCAAGTCAATTTTTTGAACAAAGGACAACCGAGTTAGGCCTAACTTTTTTGTCTCCATACATCTAGGATGCTTGTTGGCTCTGGGTTTGGCTGCGTTGGTTTTGGTACTGCTTCTGGTACTACCCCTAAAAGCGATCGGATTAACTACAAATGAATTAGATCGGCAGTTAAGTAGAGGTAATAATGGCTATCGCACTCAAAGCATCAAAAAAAGGACTAGCAACTATTGACTTAGCCAGAAAGAAAAAGGGATGGACAAAAATTGCTGTGTCTTGGCATGAAAATGCCTTAGTCGGTCAAGCAGCTTTGAGGAAGTTTTGGCGAAGAATTCCCATCTGGAAAGATAACTTTGTCAGTATTTGTCAAGCTGTAGGAGTGGATAATTGGGAAGACATTGTTGAAGAAACTCTCCCTTTGGAAGACCCTCCATCATCGGACTTAAAATGGTTATTAGAGTTGAGAGCTACCATTGAAGAAATAGATAAGCCACTAATTGACAAACTCGTGGCTCAGGTTCAGCAACGTTCTCCAAATGCGATCGTTAAAACACAAAAAATCGACTCAGGTAGTCTCGTATTAATTGAGGATTGGCAATCGGTTGAATCTATATTATCCAGGAATCAAGCTCGTTCTATAACCGTGGATATCCCAGTACCTGAAAATAGTATCAGGCGAGCAAAAGAAATTGATTTAGGGGGAAATCATGCAGTCGCACTTGTTGTCCAGACAACACTTGAATCTGAGACAGAAGTTGGGATTTTTGTCTGGGTTTATCCCACTAATAATGCAGTTTATTTGCCACCCAATTTACAAGTGATAGTCCTCGATGAATCAGAAGCTATTATTATGGAAGAACAAACAGCAGATGCAGAGGACTCCGTAGAACTAGAATTTGGTGTCGAACCTACAGAGCTTTTCAGTATCAAAATTATTTGGGGAGATGTTAGTATAACAGAAGATTTTTGAGTTCAGTGGATGAAACATAATAAGTATAAATAAATGGAAAAGCTTGTAATTTTGAATTTATCAGAAGGAAACTTCGAGCTTGGGTTTACTGCCATTTTAGAGATTGGGCAAGAGGGATTACGCCCTGAAATTGTAGTTAGAGGTCATCTACCCGCTGCATCTCATATTCCTCAATTAGTTGGCGAATGGCAAGCTGCATTTAGTAAAAAGGTGAGTCCACTTTCTAACGATGCGTCAGGAAATCGATCTCGTGCGACAGCTAGACGCCAGAGTAAATCTTCTTGTAAAGACTCTGCTGAAAAGTTAGTATGCAGCATCAACGAATGGCTCAACTCTGGAAATACTGAGTGGCAAAAGATCCGAGACTGTTTACAGCAAAATTTGAGAAAGTCTGAAGAAATTAGACTAATTATTCAAACACGAAATAATGACTTAAGACAGCTTCCTTGGCAGGTTTGGGATTTATTTGCAGGTAATTACACAAAAGCTGAAATTGCCTTAAGCGAACCTGAGTATTATTGCCCTGGGAAACCACGACTGAAGGCTGAAAAAGTCAGGATTCTCGCTGTTTTAGGCAATAGCGATGGTATAGATATCCAGTTTGACAGGCAAATATTTGAACTTTTAGACCCAGACGAGACCGAATGTAAATTTCTAGAACAGCCAACAAAAAAGCAGCTTATCGAGTGGCTTAGTGATGAACAAGGATGGCATATTTTCTTTTTTGCTGGTCATAGCTCAACAGTTGATGGTAAAATAGGAACATTTGAAATTAATCGTGATGAAAGTATAAATATCGATGAGCTTAAAAATACACTGAAGCTGGCGATTTCCCACGGTTTGCAACTGGCTATTTTTAATTCTTGTGATGGATTGGGACTGGCCAACCAACTCGCTAAATTACAAATTCCTCAAAGTATTGTGATGCGAGAACCAGTACCCGATCGAGTAGCACAGGATTTTTTGCAGTATTTTTTGACTAATTTTGCTCTTAAGCGTTCTTTTTATGGGTCGGTACTATCGGCACGTAAAAAGCTAGAAGACATTTGGAATCAGGAATATTGTGGCGTTAGCTGGTTGCCCATAATTTGTCAAAACCCCGCTGTTGAACCTCCGACTTGGCAAGGTTTTTCAGTAAAACAGAAACAAAATTACCAGAATCATTTCGGGAAGTTAAAAAAACTTGGAAAACCGAATATACTCTCACAGATCATTCAGACGTTATTAAATCAGTCGCCATTCACCCAGACGGTCAAATTTTCGCTAGTTGCAGTCTCGATCAAACGATTAAAGTGTGGAACCTGACAACAGGAGAACTCCTGGAAAATCTCACCGAACATTCTGGCGGTGTGACTTGCGTTACTTTCAGTAGCGACGGAAAAAGTCTTGCCAGCAGCAGTGCCAATCCCGACGGTACTATTAAATTGTGGGATACTCAAAGCTGGCAATTGAAACGCACTCTGAAAGGCAATGACTGGGTGGTTCTTTCTGTATGGTCGATCGCCCTAACCTCCAATGGCAAAACTTTAGTCAGCGGGCACCACGCTGATAGTACCGTGAAAGTTTGGAACCTCGAAACTGGGGAATTGCGACACACTCTCAGAGGTCATGTTTGGGCCGTTCATGACGTTGCGATCGCCCCCGACGGCAATATAATTGCTAGTGGAAGTTTCGACAGCAATATCAAGCTTTGGAATCTTCACACAGGCAGAGAAATCCGCAATTTAAACGGCCCTGGTGACGGCCCTATTGGTTGGCCTCGTTCTTTCTTTAGCGACAACATCGTTTATAGTGTAACCTTCAGTCCCGACGGACAAACTCTCGCCAGCGGTGGCGCGAAGCAACCGATTAAACTGTGGCGTTTAAGCAGTGGAGAACTCAAAAGCAACTTGACAGGACATACGGATGATGTTTATGCTGTTGCCTTTAGTCCTGACGGCAAATATTTCGCCAGCGGTAGTGCCGATCGCACTATTAGAATTTGGGATTTATTTACCGGAGAAGCGATTCACACTCTAGGACATTCAGACACTGTTTATTGTCTTGCTTTTAGTCCTGACGGACAAACTCTCGTCAGTGGTAGCCGAGACAGAACTATTAAGATTTGGCGTTTTTCCACCTGACAATAATTACTAATATTGCTCTTTCAAGGCGGGGATTTCCCGCTCTACTCGTTAAAAAATCTCCCCAGCAATCATCCCCGCCAATATTACAAACCCAACCCAAACATTTTGGCGAAAGATTTGACCGTAAACAGGCTTGGGAACATCCGCTTTTCGCAGTTGACTGTACTGCAAAAACCACAAAATTGCCGCCGCACAAATTGCTATCCAAAAACCGACGTGCAAGTGCAGATTAATTCCGGTTGCTGCTAATAAACCGACAGTACCAACAAAGAAAAAACCCACAGCATTAGTTACGTTATCCCCGAAAAAGATAGCGCTGGAATTTACACCCACACGCAAGTCATCTTCTTTGTCGCTCATCGCGTAAACTGTATCAAATCCCATTGTCCACAACACTACCGCACCCCACAGCAACCAAGTTGCTAATTCTAATTTATTGACGGCGGCGCTCCAACTAATTAAAACTGCAAATCCCCAGGCAATTGATAACACTAATTGCGGTACGGGAAAGAATCTTTTTGCTAGCGGATAGCAGATGATTACTGGTACGGCGGCGACACATAGCCAGAAACTTAAAGGATTGAGATAAAATGCGAGAATCGCGGCGCAAGCAAAGGAGATTAAGGCAACTCCTATTCCAGTTTGCACTGTCAGGGCGCGGGATGCTAGGGGGCGCGATCGCGTTCTTTCTACTTCTGGATCGATGTCGCGATCCCACAAATCGTTGATCACGCATCCCGCCGCACTCGTGGCTAGGGTGCCCAACACTATCACCCCTACCAATGCTGCGGGCGGCTTTCCCTCTGCTGCTAAAAACACGGCCCACAGGGCTGGTATCATTAAAATTAGCCTTCCTGCTGGTTTGTCCCACCTCAAAAGCTTTGCGACTGTTAGCAATGTGGATTCGGTTGGGCGATCGGACTCTTTCAGCATTTGAATTCTAGATTTTAGGTTTTTAACTTTAAATTCTATCAAATTTTAGGCAAAATCACCTACTATAGCGGTTCTAAAAAAAGTGATGTATGTCCCGATGCCCAATCCCCGATGCCCGATGCCCGATGCCCGATGCCCTAATTCCCGATTTTTGCTAATTTTAAGATCGCGCCTCACTGGATTCGTGAAATAATTATAAATATCTGTCAACCCCGATACACTCCAATGGTTAATTCACTTGCTGCTGCGGAGTCAAATCGCATTATTGCCGCTATTGATATGGGTACTAACTCGTTTCACATGGTGGTGGCGCGCATCGATCCCAAATTGCCTGCGTTTGCGATTATTGCTAGAGAAAAAGATACGGTTCGGTTGGGCGATTGCGAGGCTAAAACAGGGTGTTTGAAGTCAGAGGTTATGCAAAGGGCGATCGCAACTTTGCGCCGTTTTCAAGATATTGCTAAAACTTTTAATGCTGAACAAGTCATCGCTGTGGCTACCAGTGCAGTTCGAGAAGCGCCTAACGGTCGGGATTTTCTCAAACAAGTTGCTGACGAATTAGACCTTAATGTTAGCTTAATTTCCGGTCAGGAAGAAGCGCGGAGAATTTATCTCGGCGTACTTTCGGGAATGGAATTCAACAATCAATCCCAAGTGATTATTGATATTGGTGGCGGTTCTACTGAGTTAATTTTAGGAGATAGTTCTGAACCGCGCTGTCTCACCAGTACCAAAATTGGTGCTGTGCGCTTAACAGGAGAATTTGTCAAAACTGACCCGATTAGCCGGGAGGAGTTTGCCTATTTGCAAGCTTATATTCGGATTTCGCTGGAAAGACCGATCGACGAATTGCGATCGCAATTCAAGATCGGCGAAGATCTGCGCTTGATCGGCACTGCGGGAACCATCGAAACTCTGGCTGCAATTAACGCTCGCGAAAAGTTTGGAACTGTTCCCAGTCCGCTGGCTGGATATCAGCTAAGTTTAAAAGATTTGCGCGAGCTAGTCAATCGTTTCCGCAAACTTTCCTACTCCGAAAGGCTAGCAATTCCCGGAATGTCGGACAAGCGGGCGGAAATTATTCTCGCCGGGGCGTTGATTTTGCAGGAAGCAATGGCACTATTAGGCATGGAATCGCTCACTGTGTGCGATCGATCTTTAAGAGAAGGCGTCATTGTTGACTGGATGCTGAGCCGCGGTTTGATAGAAAACCGCTTGCGCTATCAAGGTTCAATCCGCCAGCGCAGCGTTATGCACATGGCAGAAAAATATCAAGTTAACTTAGAACAAAGCGAAAGAACCGCCGAATTTGCACTCAATTTGTTCGACCAAACTCAAGGCATTCTGCACAATTGGGGCAGCGAAGAACGCGAGTTGCTGTGGGCGGCATCGATTCTGCACAACTGCGGTTTGTACGTCAGTCATTCAGCACACCACAAGCATTCTTACTATTTAATTCGCAATGGTGAGTTATTGGGATACACTGAAACAGAGATTGAAGTAATTGCCAATATAGCGCGCTACCACCGAAAAAATCCTCCAAAAAAGAAGCACGAAAATTTTTTAATTCTCCCAAAATCATACCGAGAAGTCGTTAGTAAATTGCATCCATTTCTGCGGCTGGCTGTGGCTTTAGACAGGCGGCAAATAGGCGCAATTTCTGATTTAAAATGCGAACACCGCCCGGAAGTTCGAGAGTTTCACTTGCGGCTGCAACCCCTGAACCCAGATGATGATTGCGCTCTAGAACTTTGGAGTTTGGATTATAAAAAGCCAGCCTTTGAATACGAGTACAATCTCAAATTAGTGGCAACTTTAGAGCCGACTCTCGTTCCTGTTTGAAATGAAAGCGTGCGGTATCGTGGGGAGGCAGTAGCCAACGGGGCGATCGATAAATGCGCGGTTTTGTGGAAGCGATAAATACGCGCTTGTTCCCCAGTCCACCAGGGAATTAATTCCCTGTCTCATAGCGAAAGTCCTCTGAAAGAGGACTCCAGAATTCATCAGATAGATTTCTCTAAAAAAGAATCTGAAACCTTTGTTTTGTTAGAACCAAAACTGGATTTTTCCCAACTTCTATTAGTCCTCTTTGAGAGGACTTTTGCTTTGAGGCAGGGGTTTGCAACCCCTGCCGGACTGCGGGTGTAATGCGCTTGTTGACAGTTAACAGGGAATTTCAACGCTCTAGAGCGTTTTAGGTGTACATTCTCGATCGCGTGCTTCTGATGTCAGGCTATCATAATTTTTGGGGTCAGGAAAATCCTTAATATCAATGATATTCTTGAATTCGCTAGTTGGATAATGACGCCGACCATAAATTTTCAAACAAAGAGGTTTCCGATTGTTTTTTGCTATTCTGAGAACAGCTTCATATTGCCCAGAGTTTTGTTTTTTACCAGCACCAATTCTTGATAAATTTTGATCGACATTTTTAATAACAGAAAAATCCTTGTCCTGTTCTTCATATGGAGATTTATCACTCACAAATAAAGTAGTTTCAAGTTGATAGTTCCGCAAATCTTTTATGTACACATCCTCTATTTTTACTCCTATCCATTTCGGAGGAGGAGGCTCTGGCGGACATAAAGGAGTAAGAATACATATTGCTTGAGGGACTTGGGACATATTCACGAAAAATTCTATTGTTTTGACAGCTCCCCCAAATAAAGCCATAGGAATTATCAGAGTTTTTGTCCAATGTGTTGCTATTTTAAATTTTGTTTTCCACCCTGGCTTTTGAATGATTGTTGTTTGGCCTGAATTGGGATTATTTTGTGGATTGCTCATAGATTAATTACCATCTTGTTGAGAACATGATTTACGCACAGTCTTTGCTAAAATTGAGTTCGACGTAAACGCAATCAGAAATATTAAACTACCCCGAGCTCCTATAAATGCAGAGGTGAGCAAGAAAACTTTCTTGCACAACCTATGCTAGCGGATATAATATCCATGATTTCGATCGAAAACTTTCACCCGCAATAGCTTGCACGGATGAAAATTTTTATTCACTTAGCACCTAATACTTATGACTTACAGCATACGTCTATTGATAGATACAAATCTTACTACAACGATCCGGAAAAATTTTACTTTGATGTAAATTTAGGTCAAATTTGGCCATAAACACTACAGATTAGCTACTAATTGGTCTGCCGACAATGATGCCCGTGATTGGCAACAAGGCGAAGCAGCCATCCGAGCCTTTGGCTCTATTTTGCGAGAATTACACGCACTGCTAAAAGCCACAGATCCTGATTTTGGTGGATTGGTTCGAGTGCAGAACAGACGCCGCGAATTGCTGTGGGTTCACAAGCAGTTTGTGGATGAATATTAATATTGTTGGTCGATCGCCCGTTGTGCGATACAATACAAAAATGTCAAATCCCTTGCTTTCGCTCAACTACGAACCCGCCCTCGAATCCCTCGGCGGCGACTACTTCGATGAAGTCCCAGCGGCAGACTTTCCCCAGCACATCCTCCGCTTTCGCAACGACCAATTATTGCCGACATTGGGCTTAGATCCCGCCCAAGTAACCGACGAAGATTTCATTCAAGCATTCGGCAAATTTCACTGCGTGCGTCCCTTTCTCGCACTCCGCTACCACGGCTATCAATTCAACGAATACAACCCGAATTTAGGCGACGGTAGAGGCTTTTTGTACGGCCAAGTTCGCGGCACTGATGGCAGACTTTACGACTTCGGCACTAAAGGTTCCGGCCGCACTCCCTACTCGCGCAGCGCTGATGGTAGACTGACTCTCAAGGGGGGAGTTCGCGAAGTTTTGGCGGCCGAAGCTTTGCACCGCTTGGGAGTTCGCACGTCTCGCTGTTTTAGTTTAGTTGAAACGGGTGATGCTTTGTGGCGCGGTGATGAACCTTCTCCGACGCGATCGTCTGTAATGGTGCGTTTTAGCCACTCTCACATCCGGTTTGGCACTTTTGAAAGGTTGCACTATATCCGTCGCCCGGACTTAATTAAAAAACTTTTAGATTTTGTGATTGAATATTATTATCCTGAACTGCATCTAGAAGCTAGCAATTCTGGTGTTTCACCGGAAGAAAAATATGCGCTTTTTTATGCGGATTTAGTCAAGCGTGTAGCTGAATTGGTCGCTCAGTGGATGGCGGCAGGTTTTTGTCATGCGGTGCTGAATACTGATAATATGTCGATTACTGGTGAAAGTTTTGATTACGGGCCTTTTGCGTTTATTCCAACTTATAATCCGAAGTTTACGGCGGCTTATTTTGACCATTATGGTCTTTATTGTTACGGGAATCAACCGTTTATTTGTCACGGAAATTTGGAGAAGCTTCAGCAACCGCTAGCAGCGGCGATTTCTCAAGCTGATATGGATGCTGCTTTGGCTAAGTTTGGTGAGTATTATAATACTACTTACCGACAGTTGATGCTGAATAGATTGGGATTTGAGGATTTGCCTGAGGCTGATGGTGATGAGCTTTTGAAGCTGACAATTAAGATGTTGGCTGAGTCTCAAGTTGATTATCACGATTTCTTTTTTCAATTGCGCAGACAGTTTGCTCGCACTTGGCGAGATGATGTCAATCAAATTTTTAGCGAGGCGGAACCTGCGGAGTTGTTAGCACCTTGGCGGGAGTTTTATTTTCACGTTTTGCAAGGTTTGTCGGCGGATGATATGGATAAGATGGCCCAGAGGTTGCGCCAGCACAATCCGGAACAATCGCTGTTGAGGCCTACGATTGAGGCTGTTTGGGAACCGATCGCTCTTGAGGATAATTGGCAACCTTTTTATGATTTGGTTGCGCGAATTCAAAATCCTTAAAGAGCATTGGGAATCGGGCATGGGCTTGCGCAGGGCATGGGCTTGCGCAGGGCATTGGCTTGCGCAGGGCATAGGTACTAATAACCAATAACCAATAACCAATAACCAATAACCAATAACCAATAACCAATAACTAATGACTAATGACTAATGACTAATGACTACTTGAGTTTGTCAATCTCAAATTGTGCGTCTTTGTAACCGCCGGTCAGGCCTTGATCGAGGAAGAGTTTTCCCGCTTTTTCATAATCGCTAATTGCTCCTGCTTTGTCTCCTAAGGAGCGGCGAACGGCTCCTCTACCGTAGTAAGCACCAGCATAATTGGGATTGATGCGAATGGCTTGCACGTAATCGGCGATCGCACTATTGTAATTATTTAACTGCTGGTAAATCTTAGCCCGATTCGCATAAGCTTCTGCATCGTTGGGATTGAGCGCGATTGCTGCGGTAAAATCTGCGATCGCGCCTTGGCTGTCCCCCCCTCCGGTGCGAGCTAAACCACGATTGCTCACAGCATGATAATCCTTGGGATTTATTGTCGCCGCTTGAGTACAATCGGCAATTGCTTTCGGATAATCCTTCAAATTTAAATAAGCAATACAGCGATTGTTGTAAGCAACCGCATCCCGATCGCTCAGCGAAATTGCCTGAGTGCAATCGTCAATTGCCGCTTGATACGCTGCCAAATTCAACTGCGTGCTGCAACGATTAGCATAAGCATCTCCACTCTTGGGGTCGATCGCAATTACTTCAGAATAATCCGCCAAAGCTCCCTGATAATCTCCTAGGTGAAAGCGCGCTCTCCCCCGACTGTACAAAGCTTTAGCATCCTTAGCATCGAGCTTAATTGCCTCAGTATAATCTCCAATTGCTCCCTGCAAATCGCTGCTCTGGGCCCGAGCCAACCCCCGCGAACGATAAGCTTTAACCAGGTTTGGCTGCAAGCGAATTACTTCGGTAAAATCCCCAATTGCCGCCTTGTAATTTTGCAGTTCTAAATAAGTAACTCCTCTTTCATAATATGTATCAGCGTCGTTGGGCTGGAGCTTCACAACCTGAGTGTAATCCTCAATTGCCCCTCGCTTATCGTCAAAATCGTGACGGGCTAGCCCCCGGTTAAAATAAGCTTTAAAATAGTTAGGATTTAAAGCGATTGTCTGAGAATAATCGGCAATTGCTTCTGGATATTTTTGTAAATCATAATTAGCATTACCCCGTTGATAAAAACTTTCAGCATTGTTAGGATTTAGTTGAATAGACTTATTAAAAGCCTGCAAAGCTGCCGCCGCATCTTTATTGCGAGAGTTTGCTAGTCCCTGTGCGTAATATTCCTGAGCTTTAATCGGATTCGGGCGGCTGTAATAGCCAAACAAAAATACCATGGCGAGCCCGCCGCAGCTAGCCAAAATCGCCCACCAAAACCGCGTTCCCAAACGTAACAAAGAACTCTTAGCAGACAGTATGCTTGCAGAACTACTTTTGTTTTGATCCGTATTCCCCGGCTCTAGGCGGTGCCTCAGCTTGCTGAGAGCTGCCAAAACTTCATCAGCAGATTGATAGCGTTTGCCAAATTGGTGACAGACCATTTTGTCAATTATATTTGCCAGCGCCGAAGAACATTGAGCTCGGTTGCGCCAAACAATTTCCCCGGTATGAGAAGGACTGGGATCTTGCAATTTTGGCAAATCGGTTCCCGGTAAACCCGTGATTGCTTGGATGGCCATCATTCCCACCGCATAGAGATCGCTGCTAAATTGCGGGTTTCCTTGAAATTGTTCGATCGGCATATAAGCCGGAGTGCCAGTGGCAATCGTGCGCGGAAACTCTGTATCGTAGTCGCTGACGTGATTTGCAACTTCTTTGACTGAGCCGAAGTCAATTAAAACTAATTTGCCGTCTGGTTTGCGGCGGATTAAGTTGGAGGGATTAACATCGCGGTGAATGACTCCCTGAGAGTGTACGAAGGCGAGAAGTTTTAACACTTCTTCCAACAGTGACAGCACTCGTTCTTCTCGCCAAGGTTGACCGGCCACTATTTCGCGATTGAGGGCGTGTCCGGGAACAAATTCTTCGACGAGGTAGAATTGATTGTTTTCTTCAAAATAAGCGAGTAAAAATGGAATTTGTTCGTGTTTTCCCAATTTTTCTAATATTTCTGCTTCTTGTTTAAACAAGCGGTAAGCTGTTTTAAGAACTGTGGAAGTGTTACTGGGAGGGCGCAGTTGTTTTACTACACATTGAGGGTGGCCCGGTCGGCGAGTATCTACAGCTAAATAAGTTTGTCCGAAAGCTCCCGAACTTAAAATTTGCACTACGCGATAACGCCTGTCTAAAAGTTGACCAACCATGTTCATAGCGATAATTGGGTATTGGTAATGGGGAATTGGTAATTGGGTATTGGGAATCAGGAATTGGGAATTGGGCTTTTTGCTTTTTCGTTCTTGATTGTTCATTTTTTCTAGTGACGGCAGGACTAATAACTGATGACTAATAGCAGATGACTGATAGTTTATTTAAGCTGATTAATTTGTGCTTGTGCGTTTTGAAAACCATCGGCTCTTCCTTGTTCTAGAAACAGCGTTGCAGCTTTCTGAAAATCCTCAACCGCCCCAGCCCGATCTTTTAGTTGGCGGCGGACGAGGGCTCGGCTGTAAAAAGCAGTAGCATTGTTAGGGTTGAGCCGCAGCGACTGAGCAAAATCCTCAACCGCTAAAGGGTAATTTTTGAGTTCTGAATAAATAGTACCGCGATTGCTGTAAGCTACCGCATCGCTGGGATTTAGCCGAATTGCTTGGGTAAAATCTTCCACAGCCCCGAGTTTGTCTCCCGAAGCCTCGCGAGCTAATCCTCGATTGCTGTATGCTTTGGGATTGTTGCTGTTGAGTCCGATCGTCACGCTGCAATCTTCGCTGGCTTTTTGAAATTGTTTTAAATTTAGATGAGCAATGCAGCGGTTGTTGTAAGCTGCTTCATCTTTGGGAGCGAGGCTAATTGCTTTGGTGCAATCTTCCATGGCTTTGTCGTAGGTTGCCAAATTTAAGTAAGCGCTGCACCGATTAGTATAAGCATCAGCTTGGTTTGGTTCCAATTCGATCGCCTTACTGTAATCTTCCATCGCTCCTTGATAATCTGCCAGATTAAAGCGCGATCGACCCCGACTGTAGTAAACGCCAGCTTGTTTGGGGCTAATTTGAATTGCTTGGGTAAAATCTGCCATCGCTCCGGTTTTGTCGCCCGAGGCCGATCGAGCTAAACCGCGATTGCTGTAGGCTGTTGCATCGTTGGGATTGAGCTGAATTGCTTGAGTGTAGTCGGAAATTGCTTCTCGGTAGTCTGCCAAATCGTAGTACGCTAAACCCCGCTGGTAGTATGCTTCACCGTCGCTAGGACTCAGCCGCAATACTTGAGTAAAATCTTCCGCAGCACCCCGCTTGTCGCCGAGATCGCGGCGGGCGAGACCTCGGTTGTAGATGGCTTTGGTGTGGCTGGGATTGACTTTAATTGCTTCGGTGTAATCTTGTATTGCTTGCTCGGTGGCGCCGGTGTCGTACCGAACGTTAGCCCGCTTGTAAAAAGTTTCGTCATCGCTAGCATTCAGGGCGATCGCTTGGGTATAATCGGCAATCGCGCCTGTTTTGTCACCTTGCTGTGCTTTGGCCGCGCCCCGGGCGAGCAATTCTTTTGCCCTGGCAGGACTTTGACTGTGCCAAAAGTAAATTATGATTGCTGTCAAGATCAAAGCCGCGGGTATTGCAGCCCACAGCCACAGTCTGGTTGGGTGCTGTTTGGGCGGTTGGCTCGCAGCCTTCCTGATGATAGTGGCTGGCCCTCGAGCAGCCTCGGAATTTACGGCGATTTGTGCGATCTGTGCCAAAACTTCGGCGGCTTCCTGATAGCGTTCCTCGGTGTCCGAGTCCACCATGCGATCGATCGTCTCTACTAGAGCCGCCGAACAAGTCGCCCGGTTGCGCCACTGAATTTCGCCTTTGTTGTTTAAAACACTCAGTTCCTCGGGCGAGAGTCCCGTGACTGCAAGCTGGGCGATCCTACCTAGAGCATAGATGTCGCTATTGTAACGGGGGTTGCCTTGCGATTGCTCGATCGGCACGTATAATTCCTGGGCGGCCAATTCCTGTTTTTTTCCCAAAACCGATTTTACAGAGTTCGGCGAGGTTGGCGCCAACAAATGACAATTAGCGAGTTCCGGGTTAATTTCTTTATCTAAGCTAAAGTCAACCAACACAAATTTGCCGTCTGACTCGCGCCGGATAACTCGGTCTGGTTGAATTTTTCGGTGAATGAAGCCGTTGGAGTGTACGAACACCAAAACTTCTAATATGGATGATAGCAGAGCAATTACTTGGTCTTCTGCCCAAGGTTCACCGGGTATGAGTTCTTCGCTTAAAGATTGACCGACAATAAATTCTTCAATTAAGTATAGACTTTGATTTTCCTCAAAATACGCCAATAATTCGGGTATTTTGTCGTGTTTTCCCAATTTTTCTATTATTTCTGCATTTTTTTGAAATATAATTTTTACTAATTCTGGAGTTTGCGAACTTGTGCCGGGTAGCTGCATTTCTCTAACCGTGCATTGCGGATACCCGGGACGGTGAGTATCTGCTGCTATATAAGTTTTTCCCACCTCATTCGAGTCTGTGACTTTAATGATGCGGTAACGTCTGTCGAGAAGTTGACCAATCATACTTTGCCCTCTACCCTGTTAATGTTCGATTATCGCATAAAATCAGGATAGCTCAAACATTTGGCTGATTAATTTAAGTTCGATCGCGCCGCGAATCTGGCTTGACGGGAGATCCTCTGGGAGGGATTGACGTAAGGATCGCTTCGGGCTTGGCTAACGGATTGGCGATCGCACTCAAGGGCAGCGGCCACCATCTTTTAATATCTTGGAAAAATCTTGCAGAAATTGTTTATCCTGTCAATAAGATAGGTATAAATTTTGAATGCGCCAACAATAAAAATGTCTGAATCACTAACAAAAGGAGGCACGATCGCAGCGATCGCCACGGCGATAGTACCGCAACAAGGCAGCGTAGGCATTGTGAGACTTTCCGGCGACTGCGCCTTAAAAATTGCCGCCACCCTGTTTCGCGCCCCTGGACGACAAATTTGGGAGTCTCACCGGATTCTTTACGGTAACATCCGCCACCCCAAAACTCAAGAATTAGTCGATGAAGCTTTGCTGTTAATTATGAAAGCGCCGCGTTCTTTCACCCGCGAAGATGTGGTGGAATTTCACTGTCACGGCGGGATTATGGCGGTACAGCAAGTGTTGCAGTTGTGTTTGGAAAACGGCGCGAGATTGGCGCAGCCGGGAGAGTTTTCGCTCAGGGCTTTTTTGAACGGTAGGCTCGATTTAACTCAAGCTGAAAGCATTGCAGATTTGGTGGGAGCACAATCGCCCGCAGCCGCACAAAGTGCTTTGGCCAGTTTGCAGGGAAAATTAGCCCAGCCCATTCGCAAATTGAGAACAACTTGTTTGGACTTGTTGGCAGAAATTGAGGCGAGAATTGATTTCGAGGAAGATTTGCCGCCTTTAGATGAAGCTAAAACTTGTTTGGAAATAAATCAGGTTTTGCACGAATTGTCAACTATTTTGCTCTCGGCAGATCGCGGTGAATTGTTGCGAAGCGGTTTGAAAGTGGCAATTGTCGGGCGCCCGAATGTGGGAAAGTCGAGTTTGTTGAATGCGTGGAGTAAGAGCGATCGGGCGATCGTCACAGATTTGCCAGGAACCACGCGGGATGTGGTAGAGTCGCAGCTAGTTGTGGGCGGCATTCCGGTGCAGGTGCTGGATACTGCGGGCATTCGGGAGACGGAAGACAAGGTAGAGAAAATCGGCGTTGAGCGATCGCGCGCCGCAGCAAAACAAGCCGATTTAGTCTTGTTAACAATTGACGCCGAATCTGGTTGGACAGCAGGCGATTCGGAAATTTACGAACAAGTCAAGCACCGCCAGCTAATTATAATTATCAACAAAATCGACCTTGTAAAAACAATCCCAGAATTACCTTTTACCTCGGGAATTCACCCGATAGTTACCGCAGCCGCCGCATTGGAGCGAGGCATAGAAGACTTAGAAACAGCCATCTTAGATGCTGTCAGCGGCAGAAATTTGCAAGCAGCAAACTCAGACTTAGCCATCAACCAGCGGCAAGCAGCAGCTTTAACTAAAGCTAAAATTTCCCTGCAAGAATGCACGGATACTATTAACAATAAATTGCCTTTAGATTTTTGGACAATAGATTTGCGCGGCGCAATTCAAGCATTGGGGGAAGTTACGGGCGAAGAAGTGACGGAATCAGTTCTCGACAGAATATTTAGCAGGTTTTGTATTGGGAAATAGCAATGGTAGTCCTGTACACACACTCTATCTGTAGGGTGCGCACTGCGCACCTTACCCCTTAATCTGTAGGGTGCGCACTGCGCACCTTACCCCTTAATCCTAAATGGTAAAACAGTAAATTAAGTAGGTAAGCTTTCCCGAATCTAAGTTGTATTTTTAGGGCGGGCGAGACGCCCACCCACAAGAATTTCATCAAACTTGACTGTAAAATCTTGATGCACCTGGGCTTATTTAAGCAATACAACTAACAACTAACAACTAACAACTAACAACTAACAACTAACAACTAACAACTAACTCATCCTCACGATCGCGGTCTGCCGAGCGTGGTAATATAAAGCACAGCCTCACTCGTAGGAATACCGAGCACCTCATTCACGCGATCGTCAAAAAAGCCCGCAATACCGCTGACACCCAAACGCAGTTGAATCGCTGCTAAATTCAGCCGCTGGCCCAAATGACCCGCGTCCATGTGCAAATATCGGTAAGCGCGATCGCCATATTTTGTTACAGCCCTCTTCAAATCTGCCGTGTGAAACAACAGCGCCCCGGCATCTCTGCCCAAATCTTGCCCCAGACACAAATAGTGCAGCTCCCTGCGGAAATTTTTAAACCGAATTTGCCGCAATTCTTGAGCTTTTGGAGCGTAATAATAACAACCTTCTTCCAACCCGTTCACTCCCGAAACAGCAATAAAAGTCTCGATCGAACTCAGATCGAAATAGTCGGGATAACCGTCTAATCCTTGGTCGATGTAGTGCTGCGATTGATAAGTAAAGTCGAGCATCGCTAGCAGTTCGCCCAAGCTCAAAGAAGCACCTGTATAAGCACGAGTAGAACGCCTTTTGAGTATAGTATTTTCTAAACCTTCCAGGTTGACTCCCCATGGAATCGAAGGAGTCACTGTCGAAACTTTCGTACAAAATGGAAAGTTATATTTGTCCTCTAAATCACCTTCGCTTTCATCAAATTTCCAACCATCTACTGCGGTGGGATCTGACTCTAACTCTGTTGCTTTGTGGAGGTGTCCTAAGAGTGCACCTTCGGAAATTTGCGGGTAATCTGTCGTCGTTTTTCCCGGCAAAGCAGTTTTAAATTTTGGCAAGTTTTGATCGATATCTAGCAAGTCGGCTAAAGCAACTACACAGATCGCTCCTTCTTGCTCCGAGTCGATGTAGAGTAATTGATTGATAGCTTTGTCGGCGAATCCTCCAATCAGGTGAGGTCGGTAATCGTTGATGGCGCAAGCTAACTCGATGTTGCTCAATAAATGACCAGTATCGAGGAAGATTCGCCGATAAGCTCGGTCTTCGTAGCGCCAAGAAGAACGGAAGAAAACAGTCGTAACGGCGATCGCCAATTGGGTATTTTCTAACACCGGCGATCCGAAACAAGCTGCTTGCAGGGCAGGCCAAACCTCGCTATCCCAAAAATGAACCAGCGAATGAGTTCGGCACTGATAGTTGTAGAGTCCAGCAGGCAAATGCGGCGTACCGCGAGAGATTAAATAAACCTCTGCCGGGTACAGCCCGCCCGCCGACGGTGCCGCTCGCAAATACAAGTAGCTGTCATCTACCGTCTGCATTTTCGCCGTCAGCCCGTAGCTGCACAGCAACAAGCTAGACAAGCGGTGCCACCAAGCGGCATCATCCGAGGCATTTGGATCGTCGGAGGGGTCTTTTAGATAAGGCTTGAGGTCAAAATACGCGCCAATTTTATATTCTTTGAAAGGCACGGGCTGCTCTGTCCAATCTAGCTGTCTGCTTTTGGCAGCAAGGGTTTCGGGATCGTATTTCGTCCGCTCGTGGTAGTGTTGAGCAATGGAGCAAGGAAGTTCTGGCATATTTCAGTAGAGGATCGGCTTTGGTTTGTTTATCGATCTTGACATTCCTGAGGGCTGAGTGAGCGACCCAGCCAGAAATTTACAAATATAAAAAAAATCTTAGAAAAAATGCGATCGTTGTTACACAAGCTTAACATAAAAAAATGTCTAAGTATAAATACATAAAATCATAGCCATTAATTATCGTTATAAATTGACTGCAATAGCTGACGTAATAAAGGGATGAAAATGCAAAAGCTAAGCGCTGAGCAATTGCTTGCTCAGTATTCTGAGGGTAAGCGGAATTTTGATGCAGTTGACTTAAGTGAAGATAATTTATTTCAAGCATATTTGGCAGAAATAAACCTTTCTGGTAGCGTGCTGAGGCGAGCTTATTTACCCTACGGAAATTTAACTCAAGCCAATCTGTACAAAACTCAGTTACAGGATGCTGAATTGGGTGATATTCAACTTTATCAAGCCAATTTGTCGGAAGCTAATTTGTCAGGAGCTAATTTATCAAGAGCGAATTTGCGCCACGCCAATTTGCAAGGTGCTAATTTGCAGAAAGCAAATTTACAAGGTGCGGATTTGTACAATGCCGATTTGACAAATGCCGATTTGAGATATGCAGATTTGAGCAGAGCTAATTTGGAGAAAGCCAAGTTAACCAAAACTCAGTTAGCTGGCTGCAACTTATTTCGATCGCGCTTGGTTGATTTGTCCGACGCTGAGTGCGATCGCACTACCATCGGCCCGGAAGGATATTGATGCTTCCCGGCAAGTTCTACTCTCAGTAGATCCACTGAAAAATACAGAAGTATGTGCGCAAAGAATACCGCGCAGTCAAGTTAAACAATCGCTCGGGCGATCGCAACTTGACACTGCGCGACCAAGTAACCGTGAATTCAACCTAGCTGCTCACCAAAAGGGGGGCTTAAAACCTCGTGAAGCTTAGCTATCGCTCTTCATAAACCGCCATTTTTAACTTTTCTTAACATCTCTCGACAGCCCCGAAAATTTGAGTTAAAGTTATAAAGAAATTATCACCCCACAACATTGACAATAAATAAGAGACTGTTTCCCTGGAAAACAGGGTAAGATTTATGAATTCTCCCGAGAAAAACGCCAGAGAACTGCGGCACAAAAAACAAGAACTGCGGAAGCAGCAACAACAAATGCTGCTGGGCGAACTAGCAGCAGAAATCGATCGTTCAGTGCCCGCAGAACTAACCAGCAAGGACGGTGCAGCAGACTATCAAACGAACAACAAACGCCAACAGTGGCGCCGAAAAATATTAGGCGCATCTCAATTTTTTGGCATTGTTATTGCTGTTATAGTTGTAGTTCGCTTCGCATATTGGCTGGGAACAGCGTTGATAGTAGGAGGGCTGGCTTTGATTGCTTACAAAATATTTTTAGAAGAAGAGTGATTTGTTGATGAAACTGTAAGTTATTGTAGTTATGTAGGACTAGCAGCGCGCACCTGATAGCTATAAATATCCGAAACTCAAACTTTTTGCATAAATTCCGACCGAATTACTTGTTTTTGCAGCCAAAGTAAACAATCAGAAAAAATATGAACCTCAAAGTACAAACCAGCAGCTTTCTCAACGATTTAGAGCGAGTAGCGGCCGTGCGCCGAGAAATTGCCGACATCCTGAGCAACATCGCCACAGCCATAGAGCGATCGGAATTAGCAGGAATCGAAGCATCAGGAAAACTCGGTTTAGAAACAGACAGCGCCGACATCAATCTCGCCAGCAAAAACTTGCGCCAAGGAGTCTTTCGGCTGCTAGTTTTAGGAGACATGAAACGCGGCAAAAGCACTTTTCTCAATGCCTTGATCGGCGAAAACTTGCTTCCCAGCGATGTCAATCCCTGCACGGCTTTGCTGACAATTTTGCGCTACGGCCCTGAAAAAAAAGTCACCGTTTATTTCAACGACGGCAAAACTCCGAAACAGCTCGATTTTAAAAGTTTTAAACAAGACTATACAATTGACCCCACCGAAGCCAAACGCCTAGAATCAGAAAAAAAACCAGCATTTCCAGATATCGACTGCGCCGTCGTAGAATATCCCTTACCTTTGCTAGAAAAAGGCATAGAAATAGTAGACAGTCCCGGTCTCAACGATACAGAAGCCCGCAACGAATTATCTCTCGGTTACATCAACAACTGTCACGCAATTTTGTTTGTACTCCGGGCAACTCAGCCTTGTACAATGGGCGAAAGACGCTATCTAGAAAATTATATCAAAGGTCGCGGCTTGAGCATTTTCTTTCTGATCAATGCTTGGGATCAAGTGCGGGAAAGTTTGATTGACCCAGACGATCCTGAAGAAATGGCAGAAGCAGAAGAGAAACTGGGGCGGGTTTTTAAAGCTAATTTGGCTGAATATTGTTTGACCGAAGGACACGATATTTACGACGAGCGAGTGTTTGCAATTAGCTCAATTAAGGCGCTGAGGTTGCGGATGAAAAACCCGGATGCAGATTTAGCCGAAACAGGTTTTCCCGAGTTTATGGCGGCGCTGAATACGTTTTTGACGCAGGAAAGAGCGATTTCAGAATTGCGTCCGGCGAGGACTTTGGCGCGTCAAATTTCGGCTCGCGTTCGCGAAGCTGTTGGGCGCCGCTTACCATTGCTCGATCGCGATGTCAATGAGTTGAAAGAAAAAATTAATTCTGTTGAGCCTGAGTTTAATAAACTGACTCACATTCGCGATGAATTTCAACAAGAAATTAGCCGAGTTAGAGATTCTAAATCGCGGGCGATCGCAGATTCTTTCCGTACCTACGTTCTCAACTTAGAAAATACCTTTGAAACAGACTTTTTGCGGTATCAACCCGAGCTGAGATTTCTGGATTTCTTCAGCCAAGACAAGCGAGAAGCCTTTGAAGCATCGCTCAGACGAGCATTCGAGCAGTACATCAACGACAAACTAGCAGCTTGGACTCTCACCGCAGAACAAGAGATGAATTCAGCATTTGCGCAGTTGTCGCAAAGTGCGGCAAATTACGGAGCATCTTACACAAAAGTAACTGAAAAAATCACTGAAAAACTGACCGGGCAAAAAATCCCCGCAGCAGTCAGCAACTCAAACGAAGATAACTCGCCAGCTTGGGCAAAATGGGCGATGGGATTGTTTTCGTTAACCACAGGAAACCTGGCAGGTGTAGCAATGGCAGGAGCGGGTTTTGACTGGAAAAATATCTTGCTCAATTTAATTACTGTATTGGGCGTCAGTACGATTTTTGCAAGTTTTACGGGGATTGTTTTGGGGCCGCTGTACTTGGCTTTGTTGGGGATGGGTATTGGAGTTTTGCAGGCAGAAGGAGCTAACAAACAGTTGGTGAAAGCGGCTAAAAAAGAGTTGGTGAAGTATCTGCCGCAGGTGGCACAAGAGCAGTGGCAGCCGATTCACGATGCTGTGAAAGAGTGTTTTGATGTTTACGGGCGGGAAGTGGGCGATCGCATGAATGATGATATCAATTCTCGGAAAGCTGAGTTGGATAATTTGTTGGAACAAAAGCAATCGCGCGAGATTAATTGTCAGGCTGAATCGCAGCGTTTGGAAAAGTTGGAGGCTGATGTTTCTGCTCAGTCGCAGAGTATAGAATCAATTTATCAAGGTTTCTTAGCATCGGCTAGCTGAATGTATAAGGTTCGATCGTTCGGAATGCGAGTCCTGGAATTTTTCTGAGGACTCGCATTCCCCACTACAAACCTCTGATTATTTAAAAGTTAAATAAAACAACAATATGCAACAACCCGAAACTTATCAAAACCTGACCGACAATCTCAAGTCAGCACTCGGTATTCTGGAACTAGATAAAAACTCCCAACTTTATCGAGATACAACTTCTATTTGCGACTATCTCGCCAAACCAACTTTTCAAATCGCTGTCTTCGGCCCGTTCAATTACGGTAAGTCAACTTTGCTGAATGCAGTGCTTGGAAATCGCGCTTTGCCGATCGACCTTGTGCCCACTACAGGTGCTGCCATTTATGTCAACTACGGCGACGAATTGCACGCAAAAATCACCCTGAAAGACGGCACAGAAGTCAGCGAAGCAGGGACTGACGTTCTCAAACGCTACGCCATCCTCGACGACAACCGACAGATGCGGGATGATGTCGCAGCCGTGAATGTCTACTGCCCCCACCCATTTCTGAAAACGGGTGTAGAATTGCTGGATTTGCCCGGAACTAACGATCGCCAAGAACAGGATAACTTAGTTCGGGATAAATTGCTTTCGGCTGATTTAGTTGTGCAGGTTTTAGACGCTCGCAAATTGATGACTCTGGGGGAACGCGAGCACCTGAGAGACTGGTTGAGCGATCGCCAAATTAACACAGTCGTCTTTGTTGCCAATTTTCTCAATCTACTCGAACCAGACGACCAAAAACAAGTATACAATCGATTGTTATTTGTTGCCGAAAGTTTTCGCTCCAACTTGCCGAACAACATCAGCAATATCTACCGCGTCGATGCTTTACCCGCTTTGAGGGCGAGGCTGAAAGGAGATGTGGCTGCGGCTCAAACTACCGGAATTGCCATGTTTGAATCGGCGTTGCAAAGTATTGTCGCAAGTCAACAGGAACAACTAGCAGTTAAGTTGCCGAGAATTGAAGCCATAGCTACTAAGATTTGCCAATCTCTGCGAGCCAAATCTGAAACTGTCTCCGCCGAAATAACAGCCGCTCAACAAAAGCAAAAAGACCGAATTGAAATTAAACAAAAAGCTGAAAAACTGATTTCAAAAGGCTTTCAAGCCAGCGTTTCCGACTTCGAGATTTGGCTTTACCAGCCCACACTTTTGCGGCGCTATCAGTCGGAAATGGCGATATCGCTTCAGCAAGGAAGTTTTGATGCGTGGAAGACAAAATTTGAACAAGATGTCCTCAAGCAGCAGGAAACCATTGCAGAATGGGTAAATAAAGCTTGCGAGTTCTTCGACAAAGAACAGCCGAGATCCCTTTTGACCTCGTTTCCCCCATCCCCGCAAATCGCGTTACCAGAGCCGCCAACCGCCGCCCCCAAAAAGTCGATCGAGGGCGAAGTGACTCCAGTGGCGATCGCCACCGGCTTAGGTTGGCTGTTGGGCGGCCCGATGGGAGCAGCAGTAGTCGGCGGTGCGAGCTACATTTTGAAGAAAAGAACAGGCTATGAAAAGCCACCTGAATCGTCAGAAGCTTATCTAAATCAAGTCACAGAAATTTGCAATGATGCTGCTAAAAACTATCTTGCTCGCTTCAGTACCGATACTTTTTCAATGCTGCAACACTACAAGGAAATCGCCGCCAAAGTTATCTGTTTTCAAGACAGCCAAGAGCCCCTAAAGACAAATATTCAGCAGTACCAGATCCAGTTAATCAATAATTTGTTAGAAAATATAGCCTCCTGCCTTCAAGTGACCAAATCTGTAATTAACGGCAACTGATCGGTGCTAAGTCTAGATTTGGAGAGGGAATTCACAAGCACTTATCCCAGCCAGGATGGGTTCATGGCGGTACTGTCAAATTGGTTGGTAGTTTTATATAATTCGTATTGACCTTTTGCCGCCGCAGAGCGAGTGCGATCGAGCATCGCTGCAACTTGCGCCGCATCCATCGGCTTAAACGTGCGGGCGGCCTCAAAGGCTTGATCCAAGAGCTGCATTGTATCAATCCCAGTAATCACGACTGAAGTCGGCAGATTCATCGCATAGTGCAAACATTCGATCGGGGTCACAGTGTTGCTTCTGAGAACATAGGAATCGCCCATAGATTTCATCCCCAAGACGCCTATTTGGTTCTGTACCAGCACCGGCAGCACTTGTTTCTCAAAACTTCTGAAATGACCGTCCATCACGTTGAGCGGCATCTGTACCGCATCGAAACGGAAATTGTTTTGAGTCGCAAGTTCCAGCATTCGCAGGTGAACCAAAGGATCTTTGTGTCCCGTAAACCCGATGTAGCGAATCTTGCCAGCCTTCTGCGCTTCCACCAACGCCTCCATTGCTCCACCGGGGGCAAAAATGCGATCGGGATCTTCCATCCGAATCACTTCATGATGCTGCATCAAATCGATGCGATCGGTTTGCAAAGCCTTCAGCGAGTCGTCAATCTGCATCATCGCAGATCCCTTAGTCCGCCCGTCGATTTTCGTCATCAGCAACACCTTTTCCCGATAGCCGTCCTTCAGCGCTTGGCCCATCCATCGGTGGCTGCGGCCGTTGTGATAATCCCAAGAATTATCCATGAAATTGATGCCGCGGTCGATCGCACTGCGGATCAGCTTAATACTTTCTTGTTCCTCTCGCAGCCGCCCGATATGGTGTCCGCCCAAGCCAATTGCAGACACCCGCTCTCCCGTGCGTCCTAATGTCCTGTAACTCATAGAGCCGCTCTGGGCCTGAGCTTGAGCAACTTCACTTTCAGCTAACACCGGTTTGAAAAATCCTTCAGAAGCTGCCAATCCTGCTGCAACTAAACCCGAAGCAGAAGTTACTTTTAACAAATCGCGCCTGCTGATACCCACAAATAATGTCTCCTTGTTTAAAAATATTAGAACTCGATCGCACGATTAGAGAAACAAATACCAAAAATTATCTCTAATAAACTTCTAGCAATCCTTCGTCAAATATCTAGAGAAGCATCTGCGTTAATCTCTGTTTATCCGCATTGTATCTGCGGTTTACCTCTCAATCACAATTGATGCAATTGCCGATATACAAGGTTCGTAGTGAGGACTTTAGTCCTTTTATTGATGCGGACTAAAGTCCTCACTACGAACCAATTTTATGGGGATGATGCCATCGCCAACCAACTAAATTCCTTACGCTGGAACCAATTCTTTTTCAGTGCGCATCCAGTGACGGTGCTGCATAATCGCATCGATAAAAGCCTGAGAAAACTGCCCTAAATCGCCACCGCTAGGACAAATCACCACACCTCGATCGGCAGCCACCTTGCCATTTACCGAGAGATTAACTCCCTTTAAATCTGCACTAGACAACAGATGGATGCCTTCACCCGAAGCAGCGATCGCCTTACAGTGCTTAAAGGCTTCCGTGACGAAATTAACCGCAGAGCCTTCTTGTTTCAAAGTGTTAATACTTTGCTTGCCGCCGGGAACGTAAATCGCATCAAACATTACGGAAGCAGCAGTCAAAAATGTCATTTCTGCATCAATTTCTTGACCTTTAGCAGTCTTAACTTTGCCGCCGTGGTTCGAGACAATTTTGGCGTGGGCGCCAGCTTTTGATAGCGCTTCCTTGACCGCCATCAACTCATCGCCGTTGACACCATCGGCTGCTAAAATTGCCACTTGACGGGATTTAATCGAGGTCTTGGGCATCTTTTCCATGCTGAGTGCATCGGAAGTTTTACCGTGATTGGGAATCACTTCTTTTTCCGGTTCTGGCAATCCCAATCCTGCTGCAACTTGCTTGGCGAATTCGTGGTCGATGTGATTGAACAATCCCAGAACTCGCTCTTTCACTTCCTTACTTTGAACTTTTCCTAATTCAAAGTGAGCAGCTTTCACAATATGCTCTCTTTCTACTTCAGACATACTGTTGAGAAACAGCGTTGCTTGACTGAAATGGTCTTGAAAACTGTTGCTGCGTTCGCGAATTTTGTGGCCTTCCACTCGTTCTGCATAATGCACGAATCCTCCCATTGTTTCCGGCGACATCATCGGACAGCCGCCGCCGAGCGAATTCGGAGAATAGTTGACTTTCGAGGTGTAAACGTTCGATTGCATTACGCCGTCGCGCTGATTGTTGTGCACGGGACAGACGGGACGATTGATCGGCAATTCTGTAAAGTTGGGACTTCCCAAACGGTGCATTTGCGTGTCGGGATAGGAAAACAATCGACTTTGCAAGACTGGATCGTTGGTAAAGTCAATCCCAGAAACCACGTTGCTCGGTTGGAAGGCGACTTGCTCGGTTTCTGCGAAGAAGTTGTCCGGGTTGCGGTTGAGTACCATTTTGCCGATCGCCCGCACGGGAACTTCTTCTTCGGGAATCAGCTTAGTAGGATCGAGCAAGTCAAAATCAAACTTAAATTCGTCTTCTTCCTCAACAATCTGCACGCCCAATTCAAACTCTGGGTAATCGCCCATTTCGATCGCATCCCACAAATCGCGGCGGCTAAAATCGGGATCTTTGCCGGCGAGTTTTTGTGCTTCATCCCACACCAGAGAATGCACGCCTAGAATCGGTTTCCAGTGGAACTTGACAAAGCGAGATTTGCCGCTCTCGTTAACAAAGCGGAAGGTATGCACGCCAAAGCCTTGCATCATGCGGAAACTTCTCGGTACAGCGCGATCGCTCAATACCCACATAATCATGTGCATCGATTCTGGCATCAATGAAATAAAATCCCAGAAATTGTCGTGGGCGGCCGCAGCTTGGGGCATTTCATTGTGAGGTTCCGGCTTGATCGCATGAACCAAATCGGGAAATTTAATTCCGTCTTGAATAAAGAAGACCGGAATATTATTTCCGACTAAATCATAGTTACCTTCTTCGGTGTAGAACTTGACAGAAAAGCCGCGCACGTCGCGGACTGTATCGGCAGAACCGCGAAACCCTGTCACCGTGGAAAATCGGACAAATACCGGAGTTTTTACCGCAGGATCTTGCAGGAATTTGGCTTTAGTGAATTCTGCCAGCGATTCGTAAGGTTGAAAATAGCCGTGGGCGCCAGATCCGCGCGCGTGAACC
The DNA here is from genome assembly GCF_036700185.1 of Microcoleus sp. BM001215392. NCBI lineage: Bacteria > Bacillati > Cyanobacteriota > Cyanophyceae > Oscillatoriales > Microcoleaceae > Microcoleus > Microcoleus sp. BM001215392. Next base: position 35,511 of record NZ_JAUBOJ010000025.1, read on the forward strand.
ACACGTTCGGGAATGCGTTCGCGATCGAAGTGCGCCATTTTTTCGCGCAGGTGAAAGTCTTCTAGCAAAGTCGGCCCGCGCGAACCGGCGTGTACGGAATCATTGGTATTTGTGACACCAACACCTTGATTTGTGGTAAGATTTTCGCCTGCTTCTTGACGAGCGCGATCGAGATCGTTCTGTTTGCTTTGTTCGTTAACTGGAGTTTGGTCAGTCATAATTTTAGAGTTTTGTAAGATAGTGTTGTGTTTACAAATCAGTCAGCCGATCTCTTCTCAATAACCCACCACAAAATAGGTTTGAGCGTTCGGACTTCAGTCCGCAAAATATCCAGGTTTGATCGTTCGGACTTCAGTCCGCAAAATAGGTTCGATCGTTCGGACTTCAGTCCGCAAAATATCCCAAAGACGATCGCACTAGCGAAAAAAACCTTTAAGAGCTTTTGCACCAGATATCAGTAGTTCAAAAGAACTCGAACAATCAGACACCTGCTGCCAAAGCCAGCCTCAAGCAGCCACAATGCCCGCACCACAAGAATTAGGGGAAATATCTATTTGTGAGCCGAACCCGGTTCAGTAAGTTGTCGGTGGACTTCGGCCTTCAGAGGATCGGGCAAAATTTTGCTGGCGGCGCCCATAATCTTAGTTTTGAGCGAACCTGCAATAATCTGGTCTTTACCTGCCATCAAAGCCTCAAAACCCTGCTTAGCAACTTCGGCCGGATCGTCTTTCTTGTCAGCACCAGCCTTGGTATCGTCCATTTCGGCGCGGTGGAAGAAGTTAGTATCAGTGGGCCCCGGCATCAGGGCGGTGACAGTGACGCCCGTGTCTTTCAACTCGTTGCGCAGCGCCTGCGAGAAGGATTGGATAAACGCCTTTGATGCTGCGTAGACAGCCTCAAACGTCCCCGGCATCAAGGCTGCAATCGACGAAGTGAAGAGAATTCTGCCCTGGCCGCGATCGACCATATCCTTGACTACCCGTTTGGCCAGATGCACCGAGGATACGACATTGAGCTCGATCAGATTCAGTTCGTCCTTCAAATCGGTTTCGCGCGCAAAGTCGCCGCCGATACCGACACCAGCGTTAATCGCGATCGCATCTACCGATCGACCAGTCGCCTTAATCTTGTTGTAGAGCGTCTCTACGCCTTCGTAGGTAGCAAGATCCGCCTGCACCGTCTCCACCTGCGCGCCCAGCTTCTCAAAGGCTTGAGCTGCTTCATTGATGCTCGAGCCGGTGGCTGTGACTAGGAGATCGAAATTGTGTTGAGCGAACTGTTTGGCGAGTTCGTAGCCGATGCCATTAGAGGCACCAGTCACGACAGCCAAAGGCCGGGTTAACGAACTGTTCATAACCTCCAAATTCCTGTTTAACTTTGCGTATCAGACAATCTGTTGAATTTAAACTTTCAATTCTTACAATCTTAGGGAATAGGAACGACAATTGCATCTTTCCAAAGAGGTACTGATCTTGTTGTGTTTGAGAGCCTAGGCTGTACCCAGCACTTAAATATATCTCTTGCAAAAGTCGAAATGTATATGTAGGGGCGTAGCATTTGGGCGA